>JARRJE010000125.1:0-8308 GCA_037379765.1 Deltaproteobacteria bacterium | reverse complement strand
TCAGGAGAAGGTAAATCAGATTTTCGGCAGGCATGATTCTTGAGAGAAACCAAAAGAAAAGGCCTTTCCCCAGGCGGCGGGAAAGGCCTTTTCTTTTGAAGATCTAGCGAAGCGAAGCCCGGCAGAGGCAAGCCGCCGATCAATAGAGGGAGGAGCGCTTATTTCGGCGTCGAACCCTCCCCATGATGAACCCGATCAGCCAGGAACCGCCCACGACCCCCGCCCCGGTCAAAAACCACTGCATTCTGACGCCGGAGCGAAGCTCCTGGTTTTCTTCGGCCACGGCCCGTTTTTCAGCCGTAATTTTCTTGAGCTGCGTCGTAGCGGCATCATATCGGGTTTTGAGATCCACGACGTTTTGGGCATCGCTCTGCAGACTGGTGTACTGGTCCTTGATTTTTGACAACTCCCCCTCTCTGCCGGCGAGCGAGGTGTTGAGCTCCTTATTTTGGGATCCCAACTCTTTGGCTCGCGTCGTCGCCTCCTCTGCTGTTTTCCGGAGGCGTTCGTTTTGGCTCTGAAGCCGCTCGATCACCGTTTTTTTGGGCAAGTCGGGAGTGACGAACCGATCGAGGACCCATCCCTCTTTGCCGCTGGTGGTCTGGACCTGAGACCATCCGTCTTTTTCGTCCACTACCTGCAAAGGGGTCCCGGAGGAGAGCATGGCAATGATCTTGTTGCCATTGCCGGGACCGGTCCGCATGGTGATCTCAAAGGAATCTGTGACGTAAACCGTTTTGGCGGCGGCCAAACCGGCCACCCCCGCCACCACTATGAAAACTAAAGCAAAAATAAACTTGCGCATCGTAAATCCCAAAATTGTTGTCCTTTTTTCCATTGAACGAACTGGCGCAGTCTACCCAATCGCGGCAAAAACGTCTATGGTTGTTTGCGATTTTTTGGCCGCTCTATTGAAAAAATGGTCCAGGATTCGACCGCACCTGGTAAAAATCTTCCATACTTGAAGGCGAGAACAATAAATTTTGTAACTGTCACCGTGAATGCTTGTTACAATCTCCGGTCTGCAAATATCCGGCAGTGGCGTCAATGCGGGTGATGAGCGTCGACAGGAGGACCGACGAAGATGTTGGTGAGGTTGAAAGGAGTGTACCTCCATCAGGCTTATGACAACGTAGTATAATGCTGCCGGCCGTTCAAAAATTCTCACCCTTTTCCGTCGATTCCTGGTAAAAGGAAGGCGCAATTGCGCAGGCTCCCGGTGGATGCTACCATGGGGAAACCGCCCGGACTCCATCAATCCCTCTTTCATTAATAAATAATCCTCACATCATGAACATGCCCTCGCCCTCCCTGACCGATCACCACGATTCTGCCGATGTTCACCGCCTCCTCCTGAACGGCCGGGAAATCATTCTGGTAGGCACCGCTCACATCTCCCGCCAGTCGGCAGAACTTGTCCGCCGGGTCATCGAGCAAGAGCAGCCTGACTGCGTCTGCATCGAGCTCGACGAAAAACGTTATGAAGCCCTGTCCAGGCGCAAACGCTGGGAGGTCCTCGACCTCAAGGAGATAATCCGCCGCAAGCAGCTTTCCACCCTGCTGGCCAATCTCGTTCTTGCCTCATACCAGAAAAAATTGGGCGATCAACTGGGAGTCATGCCCGGCACCGAGCTGCTCGAGGCCGCCGAGGCGGCCCGGGACCATGCCATTCCGGCGGCCCTCTGCGATCGGGACGTGCGCGTCACCCTGCGCCGAGCCTGGCATGCCACCTCCTTCTGGAAGAAGAGTTATCTGTTGGCCAGCCTGTTCGCCTCCCTTTTCGACCGGACGGAGATCACCGAGGAGAAACTCACAGAGCTGCGCAGCACCGATGTCATCTCGGAGTTGATGCGGGAACTGGGGGAAGCGCTTCCCGAACTGAAGCGGGTTCTCATCGACGAGCGTGACACCTATCTGGCGGAAAAAATCAAAGCGGCGGATGGCAAGCGGCTGGTAGCGGTGGTGGGTGCAGGGCATCTAGCCGGGATCGAGAAGGCCCTGGCCGAAGACCGAAGCGGGCAGATGGCTGCGATCAGCACCATTCCGCCGGTCTCCCCTTTCTGGAAAATCCTCGGCTGGCTGATTCCGGGCATAATCCTGTCGGCCCTGGTGGTCATCGGCTTTCGCCATGGAGCAGGGGTTGCCGGCGACAATCTGCTTTACTGGACGCTCGCCAACGGCATTCCTTCCTCCCTCGGGGCCATCCTCGCTTTCGCCCACCCCCTCACCATCATCACCGCCTTCGTGGCGGCCCCCATCACCAGCCTCACCCCGGTCATCGGCGCCGGCTATGTCACTGCCTTCACCCAGCTTATGCTGAGGCCGCCGGTGGTGAAGGAATTCGAGACGGTGCTCGAAGACATGGCAAGCCTGCACGGATGGTGGCGCAACAAGCTGCTGCGCATCTTGCTTGCCTTCCTGCTGCCCAGCATAGGCAGCATCATCGGTCGGCGGCATCAAAATTCTTTCCAGCCTGGGGTGAGCAGCTTCCCCGCGCCTCGCTTCTTTCGGCCGGGTTTGCTCCCGCCCTCATTCCGTCTTTGTTCCGGAACGTCGACTTCGGGAAAGAATGGCTTCTTTTTTCTTTTCTACTTGCAGCAGAATAGATTCAACACCAAGGCGGGTCCGAAGTGAGCCCCTGCAGGGTCTCAAACAATGCAAACTCCTTTTTCGGCAGCTTCTTTGGTGCTCGGGCTTCCAGAATATCAGCCCTTTTCAGGAAGTCCTCCAAGGCTGTCTGCTTCTGGAGGAGTGATTTGCCAATAAAACGCAACATGAGCCAAAATCCCGCAGATAGCATGGACCCCCTCATCATTCCTCCGGCATGGGAAGAGATCGACCCGGAGCCGCTTGCAGGGGTCCTGATGCTCATCGGGGCGCTGGACACGGGAAAAAGCACCTTTGCCCGCTTCCTTTTCCAGCGCCTGGCCGCGGCCGGCCGCCGCCCCGCTTATCTGGACGGCGATCCCGGGCAGAGCAGTCTGGGGCCGCCCGGAGCGATCACCGCCGCCCTTGCCGCCGGCAAGGCATTTCCGCCGGCTGGCCCTTGGTATCGATGGTTCGTAGGCGCCGTTTCACCAGTGCGCCACATGCTGCCGCTGCTCGCCGGGGTCTCCCGCCTGACAGACGCCATGAGTCGGGCCGGTTCCGGGGCGGTAATTTACGACACCACCGGCCTGGTGCAACCGCAACGAGGCGGCTGCACTCTGAAGTGGACCAAGATCGACCTGCTACGACCGGCTGCTGTTTTCGCTTTCCAACGAACCAACGAGCTGGAACCGCTGCTCGCACCGCTGCGCCGGCGTCGCTTACGGCTGGTCGAACTCTCCCCCGCCCCGGCGGTCAGACGCCGAGACCTTTCCCGCCGGCAGGAGCATCGCGCCGGGATGTTTCGCGCCTATTTTACCGCCGCCCGTGAGCTGTCCCTTGACTGGCAGGGACTCGCCGTCTATCCGTCGCCTGCCGCTCTCGAACCGCGTCGACTGGTGGCTCTGGAAGATGAAGGAGGGTTAGTCCGTGAATTGGGGATCGTGGTTCGCAATGAACGCCGGAACCGGAGGATCGTGCTGCTGACCCCGGCCGCCGATGCCGCCGGCGTCGAAACTCTGCGGGTTGGCGATCTGCTGGTCGACCCGGAAACCTTCCGGGACCGCCCGGTGGGCTCATAAGAAGTGCCAGTTGTCAGCGTTTCGCCAGTGAGACTCCACCCGCAAAGAGGGTGGCCTCAGGAAGTCCTGTAAAGGGACGTCAAACCCCATTGGCACGCAGCCGAGCACCGGAGCGGCTGCCGAAAAAGGAGTTTGCACTGTCTGAGCCTCCGAAGGGGCGAGTTTGCAAACTCCCGGCAGTTGCGAGGACGCGCAGGGCATCCGCCGCAGGCGGGCCAGTGACACGGGTGCCCTTTCTTTTGGTTCGTTTTCTTTGGGCAAGCAAAGAAAATGAACGGAACCCCGTACATTTTCGCCGGATCGGTAAAACCTCTCCGAGTCCACCGCTGAAAGCGGTGATCTCAGCAAAAATATGGTCACAAGGAGGCCTCAGCCTTCGGCGTTCAGCCATCAGAAAAAAACCTTGTCCCGAGCATCAAGTTTCTCAGTAACCTCTCATGAAAAAAAGAAGCTCCACAAAGTAAGACATCATAGGGTGCTACGGATGGGAGGCATCGGTCTGCGAGCTATACATCGGTATGCGAACAGGCCGATAACAAAGCAGATGCGGCACCCTGTGATGTCTTGCTAGTCCTCTTTTTCCGGAGTCAGATGATCCGGCGGGTCCACCTCCAGCCCCGTCCGTCGTGATTCATCCATCTCCGTCTCATCATCCCCCTCGCCTTCCAGGGCCACTTCCTTGGGCGTCCTTTCGATTTCTTCCCTCCCCTCGGTCCGGTCCTCCCGCTCCCACAAAGTGGGATCGATGTCGAGGTGGTCAACCACCTCCCGGAAGCCAAGGGTATCATCGATGATCTCAAGAAGAATAGAATGCTCCTCCCGGTTGGGCAAAGCCCCTTCCAGGTGGATGACCCCTTCTTCAAAGGAGATCTCCAGTTCCTGCAGATCCACGCGGCCATCCTCCCGCAGCTCGTCCCAAGTCATCTCTTCGAGCTGCTCATCGGAGAACCCCTGATATTCGGAGGGAAGAGAGGAGACCGTTTCTTCCTCTTCTTCTTCCACGATCGCGGACGGAACAGGACGCCGGCCCTCGACACCACCGGCGCATTTGTTGCAGTATTCCGTCCAGGGAATCGCCTGGAGGCGCCCGAGAGAAATATTCTGACCACAGTTTTCACAGGTGCCGTACGTTCCCGTGTCGATTTTCCGCAAGGCGCGCTCAATGGCCTGAAATTCCTTCCGCTCCTGATCGTCCAGCTGTTCCATGCCCTGGGCGATAACCTCCTTCTGGGCCATTTCCTCGAACTCGACTTCCCGCTCACTGAGGTTGATCCAGGAATCACCCAATTTAATCCGGAACTCGATCAGATCGTTCCGACGATCCAAGAGCTGCTGGCGGAGATTTTCCATCTCTTCCTGACTGATTTTGCCTGTTTTTTTGGGCATGCTCTCTTTCCCTCTCTGGCTGACGGTGCGATTTTTTCGAGTTGAGACGATCCTGAACAGGATCCCTTTCAAAACCCCGGGATCAGGTTTTCCGCCTGGGCGGCAACAAGAGCATCTTCTTTATTATATTTCACAATGGGTTTTCCGGTGCTGTCAAGGGAGGAAAAAGCAACCGGCGGCTGCGGCCGCCCAAAACGTCAAGAGGAAAACGACTGGAATGACGATAAAAAAATGAGGAAAGAACCGGGGGCCAGTCCTTTTAGGCCGGGCCCGAATCGGTGAGCGTTCGCCAATCGCCCGGGTTCGCAAGCAGACCTCACTCAATAAGCAATAACAATTATGTAATATATGGCCAACGCCAAGGAACTAAATAGTTACATAATTGTAATTTTGCAAGTGACCTCTTTGTCTCTTTTGTCCAATCATCCTAAGTAGGAAAGAACATAAATTATTAATATAATTAAATATTATTTAATTTTCTTCAAGATGGCATAATCCTTGATTCCTGAGGATACAAACGCGTTTTTTGGTTTTTGCATCCATTCGAATTGCTTCGAACGAGGAGGAGGTTCGTATTATGAAAAAAATCGAGGCCATCATCAAACCTTTCAAGCTGGACGACCTCAAGGCCGCTTTGCACGATCTCGGAGTTCAGGGCATGACGGTCAGCGAAGTCAAAGGGTTCGGCCGCCAGAAGGGTCATACCGAAATCTACCGGGGCGCCGAGTACGTGGTTGATTTCATCCCCAAGGCCAAGGTGGAAATCGTTATCCAAGCCGACCTTGTGGAAAAAGTGATCGAGACGATTATGACCAGTACCCGGACCGGCAAGATCGGCGACGGCAAGATCTTCGTCCTGGACGTGGAGACCGTCTGCCGCATCCGTACCGGCGAGCGGGGCGAAGAGGCCATTTGACAAAGCACCCCAGGCACTGCCCACACAAGAATATTGAAAATGAGGAGGAAGTTACAATGAAGAAATTCTGGTTCCTGGCAGCCCTGTTGCTTATACCGGCGGTTGCCTACGGCGCCGAGGAATCCGTGCCCACAATCGCGTCCAATGCCGCAGCGGTCAAGGGAGTCCAGACCAACCTGAACTACGTCTGGACCCTGGTGGCCGCCGCCCTGGTCTTTTTCATGCAGGCCGGTTTTGCCCTGGTCGAAACCGGCCTTACTCGGGCCAAAAATGCGGTCAACATCATTATGAAAAACCTGATGGACTTTTCCATTGGCTCCATCGCTTATTGGGCCGTTGGCTTTGGCATCATGTTCGGTGTGAACGCCACCGGCTGGTTCGGCACGAATGGTTTTTTTCTGAGTGATTTCAAAGTGGGTGGGGATCCCTGGGTCTTGGCCTTCTGGATGTTCCAGGTCGTTTTCGCAGCCACCGCTGCCACCATCGTCTCCGGCGCCATGGCCGAGCGGACCAAATTCACTGCCTACCTGATCTATAGCGCAGTCATTTCCGCCTTCGTATATCCGGTCTTTGGCTGCTGGGCCTGGGGCGGTCTCTTTCACGGCAACGGCTGGCTCGAAAACCTGGGATTCATCGATTTCGCCGGCTCGACGGTGGTCCACTCGATCGGCGGTTGGGCCGCCCTGGCTGGCGCCATCGTCCTTGGCCCCCGGATCGGTAAGTACGGGAAGAATGGCGAGGTCAAGGCCATTCCCGGCCATAATATCCCTCTGGCCGCCCTCGGGGTTTTCATCCTCTGGATCGGCTGGTTCGGCTTCAACCCGGGCTCAACTACCACCGGCACCCCCGATATTGCCATGATTTTCGTGAACACCAACGAGGCTGGGGCCGCCGGGGCGCTGGCCGCCATGTTCACCGCCTGGCTGATCTTCAAGAAGCCGGACGCCGGCATGACCTTGAACGGCGCCCTAGCGGGTCTGGTGGGCATCACCGCCGGCTGCGCCAACGTCACCCCCGGCAGCGCCCTTATCATCGGCGCCGTGGCCGGCGTCCTGGTAGTACTCTCGGTCCTGTTCATCGACCGCATCCATGTGGACGACCCGGTGGGGGCCGTATCGGTGCACGGCGTCTGTGGAGCTTGGGGAACACTGGCTGCCGGGCTATTCAATATCGGGGGCGCTACCGCCAAGATCATCGGCGTTCAGCTGCTCGGCATCGGAACGGCTTTCGTCTGGTCCTTCGGGGCCGCCTTCATCCTCTTCAAGCTGGTCAAGGCCACCATGGGCCTGCGAGTCTCCCCAGAAGAGGAAATTGGAGGCCTCGACGCCATCGAGCATGGGAACACGGCCTATCCCGACTTCCAGGTCCACGCATAAGAAAGCAACTCTCTCTCCCTTCGGCGGGGCGGTCCTCCGGAACCGCCCTTGCCTTTGCTGCAGGATGTCAAACGTCAATGTCCCCACAATTCCTCGTCTTTCAACACGGGCCATGGGAAAGACCCGGCCGGTTCCTCCTCCGGACAACAAAGGAACTGGGCATCCGCCTCAAGATCGTCAAGGTCTGGCAGCATCCCATCCCCAGGCTGTCTGCCTACGACGGGCTGATCGTGCTGGGCGGCAGTCCCAACGTGGATCAGGAACGGCAGTATCCCTTTCTGATTTCAGAGAAACAGGCGATCCGGGAGTCCATCGCCGAAGATCGGCCTTACCTGGGATTCTGCCTGGGGCACCAGCTCTTGGCCGATGCACTGGGTGCGAAAGTGGGTCCCAATTTCCGCCCCAGCGTCGGCTTCGTCCACGGATTTCTTACCAGCGCCGGCCGGGAGCATCCGGCCTTCTACAGCCTTCCCAAAGAGTTAACCTTCTACAAGTGGCATGGTCAGACGGTGATGACTCCTGTGCCCAGCCACCTGGCGGTGCTCGCCACTTCGGCCGACTGCCAGGTGGAAGCGATCTCAGTCGAAAATCGACCCCACATCCTCGGCCTCCAGTTCGACAACCACGCTGCTGATCCTCATGATGTAGCGGTCTGGCTGGCCAAGGATCAAAAGTGGCTGGCCTCCCTGCCGCTCGACCTCGACCCAGCCGCCATCCTCAGGCAGGCTGAGCAGCATAAGGCCATCTTGGCCCAGGATTTCACCCGGCTGCTTACCAACTACTTCTCGCTACTCGGCTGCACGCAAACGCATGCAAGTATGGCTCCCCTTTCATAAATCCAGCAAGAGGACAAAATTCCTCTCTGCTGCCGAAAAGTCACATCCGCAGCCGCCAGACCTAATTTCGATGGAAAAACATCCAGCCGCTTTGCCTTATTCCCTACCTGAAGCCTTCGATAGATA
>JARRJE010000124.1:0-11425 GCA_037379765.1 Deltaproteobacteria bacterium | reverse complement strand
TCTCCTTCCTCCTCCACTAAGTGCTCGTAGTGGGAGACCATCATGAGCGAATTGAGCAGGGTGATACCGAACAGGGTGATGAAGCCCACCATGGCCCCCAGAGACAAGGGGGTGCCGGTGAGGAGCAGAATCGCCATCCCGCCGACCAGGGCAAAGGGGAGGTTCAGGAGCACCAGAAGCACATTCCGATAATTTTTCAAGGTCACGGAAAGCAGCAGAATGATGCCGAGTCCTGCCAACAGGGCCCGGAACAGCAATTGCTCCCTGGCCCGGGCGGCCGCCGCGGCCGTGCCTGTCAACTCGAGGTAAGAGCCCGCGGGTAGGGCAACCGCTTCTCGAATCCGCTTGTCGGCCTCGGCAGCGAAGGCCCCGGTGGGCCGACCGGCGACGTTGCAGGTGACGGTCTGGACCCGCCGACCGTCGAGATGAAGGATTTCGTACCGGCCGGCGGTTTCGAAAATATCCGCCACTTTGACAAGAGGGATATAGGTCCCTGCCTGGTTGCGCAGGGGCAGGTCGCCGATGGCCGGCATCTGGCGGCGATCTTCGGGCGGCAGGATAACGGTTACCTCGAACACCCTGTTTTTTTCATAAATGTTGCCCACCGTGGTTCCCTGGTAGGCCGTGCGGATGGTCTCGAGGACCTTCACCGGCTTGAGGCCCCAGCGGACCATTGCCTCCTGGCGGATTTCGATGACCACGTGGGGGCTGGCCGGCACGGAGTGCACCCGCACATCCTCGGCCCCGGGAATGGCCCTCAGGACACGGGCGATTTCCCGGCCTTTGGTCTCCAGCACCTGCAGGTCCGGGCTGAACAGCTCGATCACCACCGAGCTGGTATATCCCGAGAGCGTTTCGCCGATCCTTTCCTTGAGAAAGGAGTTCACTTCGTAAACGATGCCGGGGAACTCCGCCAGTACCCGCCGGACCGGGCCAGGAGAGAATGCAGCCACCCTGCCGCCAGAGATTTTCAGACTGGCATCGATTTCGCTGGAGCTGATTCCCCGGATGGAGGAGCCTCGTTCGGCCCGGCCCGTCTTCTGCGAGATGGCCCGGACGTTCGGCAGCTTGCGCAGCTCGTCGGAAACCCGGTTGCCCAGGCGAAGTGACTCCTGAAGGGATGTTCCCGGGATGGCGGTGACGTGGACAATGAAGTTGCCCTCACGGAGAGAGGGAAGGAACTCGGTGTGCAGGAGCGGCAGGACTCCTGCTCCCCCGAGGATGATGATTGCCGCCCCGGCCGCCACCAGCCGGGGATGGCCGTCCAGGAGAAGGAGCAGCCGGTGATATCGCGCTTTCAGCCAACGGGTGACCGGGGTCTCCTGTTCCGGAAGGCGGGCCCTGCCCAGCAGCAGGGAGGCCAGGGCCGGGGTCACGGTAAGGGCCACTGCCAGAGAGGAAAAGACCGCCAGCATGTAAGCGATCGCCAACGGCGCGAACAGTGCCCCGGCAACCCCGGAAATTCCCAGAACCGGCACAAAGACGAGAATCACCGCGAAAGTGGCGAACACTACCGCATGCCGGACTTCGAGGGAGGCATGGAAGATCACCGGGGACGGCGGCAGAGGGTGGCCGGCATGCCGGTTTTCGCGCAGGCGTCGCAGGATGTTTTCCACATCCACGATGGCGTCGTCCACCACTTCGCCTATAGCCACCGCCAGCCCGCCCAGCACCATGATGTTCAGGCTGAATCCCAGAAGGTTCAGCACAGTGACCGCTGTCAGCAGGGACAGAGGGATGGCCATCATGGAGATGGCAGCGGTCCTCAGGTTGAAAAGGAACAGCAGCAGCACCAGGACCACCAGGGCCCCGCCGATGGCCATGGCCTCGCCTACGTTGCGCAGCGCGGTAAGGATGTAGTTGGCAGGCCGGAACAGGTCCGCATGGATCTCGATATCTTGCCGGGCGAGGGTAGGGCGCAGCTCGGCAACGGCCTTGTCCAGTCGCCGGGTGACGTCCAGGGTGTTGGCCCGATATTGTTCGGTGATCAGGACAATGACCCCGGGCTGGCCATTGATGGAGGCCCCGCCGATGGGCGGCGCTGCGCCCATGGTCACCGTAGCGACGTCCTTCAGGAGGACGCTGGCCCCATCCCGATAGGCCACCACGATCTTTCCCAGTTTTTCCGGGGTGAGCGACTGGGCTTCGGTGCTCAAGGTGAGCCGCTGATTTTCATTCTCCACGAACCCTGCGCCGACCACGCCTGTGGCTTTCCCAGCGGTGCTCAACACGTCGGAAACGGAGAGATGGTACCGGATGAGCGCGGCCGGCCGGACCTGGATTTGGAGCTGTTTGAGCTCGCCGCCATAAACCTGGACCTGGGCCACGCCAGCCGCCGCCAGAAAGCGCGGCTTGACGACCCAGTCGGCCGTGGTTCGCAGCTCCATCAAGCCGCGGGTCGGTGAGGTGAGACCGACCTGGAGTACTGTGCCGGCCGAAGAGGTGAGAGGAGAGATGAAGGGGGTGACCCCCGCCGGCAGCGGCTCGGACATGGAGGCCAGCCGTTCGGTTACCAGCTGTCGGGCGAGATAGATATTAGTCTCGTCGTGGAAGATGACGGTTACGGCCGCTACCCCTTGCAAGGAATGGGAGCAGATGGTTTTGACCCCCTGGACCCCGGCCAGGGCCCTTTCCACCGGCCGGGTGACCAGGTTCTCCACCTGCTCCGGCGAGAGACCCGGTGTCTCCAGTCGCAGCCGGACCTGCGGCGGGGCGAATTCGGGGAAGACATCGAATTTGGCCCGGGTCCATGACAGAAGGGAGAAGACCAGCAACGCCGTCGCCAGGGAGAGGATCACCCCCCGGTGGCGCAGCGAAAACCAGATGATCGGCCTGAGGATGGCTGAGCGTTCGGCAGCCATTTTGGCAAGAGAACTCCCTAGTTTCAATCTCCGCCCTGGATCAGCGGCTCAAGCTCCCGGGACAGCAGCAGCTGTGCACCGGCCGTCACGACGCGTTCTCCAGGCTTAAAGCCCTGGGGTACGAACCAGCCCGTTGGGAAAAGGAGATAGTTGTGAACCAACCGCCGCCTGAAGCGATCAGGTCCCGTCTGGACGTAGACCCAGGGCGCCCCCTGCCACCAGAGGATCGCCGAGGCGGGCAGCATCACTCCCTCTGCTTCCTTGCCGACGGGAAGAGAAGCCGAGACATTCATCCCAGGCAGGAGACCGAGGTTGCCGCCGACGGTGTAAAAGAAGGCCATCCCTTGGATCCGCTGGTCGGTCTGAGGGGCCGGCGAGAGCAGGGAGGACACGACCTGACGGCCGGCCGGCGTCTCGAGGATGGCACTGACCGGGGCGCTGGGAATCGAGGCTTGGGGGGAAAGGGTCACCCGGACCAGCAGCTTCTCCTGCTTCATCAGCTGCTGAAAGGCCGGGGCGGATTGCTCGAGCCACCCGGCGAGCATCGGGCCCCATTGCTGGCGGATCGCGGCCCGGCCGGCATGGAAGACGCCTCGGGCGGCCTCAAACGAGGCCTGGTCGCTGCGCCAGGTCGCTTCCGCTTCCTGGACGTCCTTTTGCGACGTGTTCTGCCCCTTCTCATAAAGAAGGCGCAAGCGGTCGTAGTTTTCTCTGGCGTACCGCAGTTGGGCCCGGGTGGCCTCCATCTCCGCCCGGTCCTTGACATAACGTTCCTGCAACAGGAATAGCTTCTCCAGCGAGAGGACTGTCCCGTAAGCCTGAATCGTTTCCTGGTGAGCGGCAGCCTTGAGGGGAGCAGTCTCGATACCGGCCAGGCGCTTGGCCTGTTCGCTGACCGTAATTGAGCTGCCCGGAACGTCCACCTGGTGCCGGCTGTCCATTCCCATGGCGTCGGCCGCATTGCCCAAAGCGGCCGTGGACATGACCAGGAAAGACAGGCCGACAAGGGCAAAGAGCCCGGCGGCCAGCCGGAACACAAAGGCTTTGCGGGTCAAGGTTGGGGAGAAGCAGTTCATCGCTCGGCCCCCTCATCTGCGTGCCGGCGGGGGCTGGCCATAGGCACCGGGGGAACCGATGGGGTTGACAGAGGCCGCTGAATCGAGTCCTCGAGCAAGCCCAGGGCCCGGAGGGTGCCGGCCAGCACGTCTTCCGCCGTCTGATTGGCCACCGCCCATTGCACCCGGCTGGCCGCCAGGTCGAGACGGTCTTTTTGGCCGGCTTGGAACTCGCGCTCCGTGCGATCAAGGAGCTGCTTTTGGATAGCAAGAGACTGCCGGGCTTCTTTCAGCACGTTCATGGCCGCCCGATAGCGCGCCAGGGCCTCGGAAATCTGTCCGATCACCTTGGCCTGGAGGGCTAGGAATCTGTCCGCCGCTATCTTCCGCTCCGCTTCCGCCTCGGCAATCCGGCCCCGGTTGCGATTGAGGATCGGCAGGACAATGGTGAGTCCCAGGCTGTATTCGTTCTGCCCCTGATCGTATGTATAGCCCGGTCCGAGGCGGATATCGGGAAACTGGCGGGCCACCTCGAGTTTCAGCGCGGCCTCGGCTACCGCGTACTCCGCCAGGGACCGGTGCAGATCGAGGCGGCTGTGGAGGCCGAGCCGCTGGAGCCGGGCCGGCCAGTCACTTCCGACGGAAGGGGGGTGAGCAAGCCCGGGCCAAATGAGGTCGGTGTTGTGAAAAGCGTCTGCGGGAACTCCGATGGCCTGCGCCAGGGCAGCCAGAGACTCGGCCAGGGTGCCTTCGGCTGTGCGCACGGCCAGCTTGGTCAAGCCAAGCTGGATCCGAATGGAGTTGACGGCAATGGCCGAAATCTGGCCGGCCTCCAGCCGCTGCTGGAGCAACTTGACTACCTCGCGCCAGGCATCCTCCTCGGCTTTCAGGGCGGCCAGCTTCTGTTGGGCGAGCACGTGCTGCAGCAGGGCCGAGCGGACATGGCTGTAAACCTGCCATCCGGTCTCCTCAAAGGTGAGGCGGGCGGCCTCTGCTGCGGCCCGGGCCTTGGCCATCCGGTCTCCTCTCTTGCCGGCCGTCTCGATGGGAAAGTCGAGATCGATGCCGGGAAGCCAAGGGGAAATTCCGGCCGGCGGATTGGTGCTGAAGACAGGAGTGAGGGACAAGGCCGGATTGGGCCTTTCCGAAGCGGTCTCGATCGCGGCCCCGGCCTTGAGCATGGCGCCGCGGGCGACATCAAGCTCAGGCTGGTAGAAGAAGGCGGCCAAGGTGAGCATTCGGAGGTCCCAGGACCGCGGAGGCCACGCGGCAGCCGGGGTGCCGAGTTCGCCGCGAATGTAGTCGCCGAGGCGGGGGTCCGAGAGACTTCGGGCCCGGAATTGGGCCTCGATCCGGGAAGGCTCCACCGGCTTCGGCCGATAGACGACGCATCCTGCGAGCACCAGGGCCAGAATGCATGCCCCCAGTGCTGTTTTCATCATGACCTCCTCCCGACAGATGAGCAAAAATTCTCCCTATAAAAAGAGGATAGAGGAGGATTCCAGGGATGGGCAACTCGAAATGGTCAATGAGGAAGGCAGCCCTGATGGAAATGGCTTTATGTGGTGCATGAGAGGCAGTATTACAGTCATTTATTTGGACACGGCCAAGCATGAAATTTTTCGCTTATAACAAATTGCAGCACCATGTCTGTCAGTCGGCTGCCCAGACGAAAAGTGCCTGGAGCTTTTCGAATGACCAGCCAGCGGGCCCTTCCTGATCAATCCGGATAATTCATAACGAGGGGGCTAGTGGTAGACCTCCTCCTAATCCTGTGCTTAGCGAATGGAAGAGTCATGGGGCCAATGTCTTTGACTTCTCTTCCCGGACGGTCAATCCGCGGACAGAATGAACCAGCCACCTGGGTTCATTGTAAGATTTAGAGTCAGAGTAAGATTTAGAGTCAGATCTGCCTTTGGTATTTCTTGAGGATTCCACTAGATTTATACTGGAAAAATAAGGAGAATTATGGTCTTTAAACCGTGGGTTTGAAAGGTTTCTTATTTCCAGACAAATTAAAAGTGGTGATATACGTGGCGAAAATAGCATCGCCCCAAGATCGATGCATCACAGAGGCTATCATTTCAAATCATCACCGTCTGGTAGTGCTTTTAATTTTCTTAGGAACTATTTTCCTGCCTTCCTCGCTGCAAGCTTATGACTTTCAGGGCTGTAAAGACTGCCACAAAGCGTCCTTGGAGAAAGATAATTCAAGATCGTATCTTCATCCTCCCTTCTCGCAGAATGAATGCGAGGATTGTCATGCTGCTCCTTCAGCCGCAGCAGATTACTCATCCGGCAAGATCGATCCGAGCAAAATCCATTGGATAGCAGGAAGCACGGAGGTGGATACCAGCCATGGATTTGTGCTGCCGGGTGATCAATTAAGAGACACGCTCGTGGTTGAATTGGATAAAGCTACTGGTGAATTTTCTCGCCACATAATTGCCGTGCCTTCTTTGGTCAGCCTTGTTGAAGTGGAAGACAGTGGCAAACCGCCGGAGATTTCGGATGTACAGGTCCTTAAAGTGGAGCGCCGTGCCCTCACCTCGGCGACGATCGGTTGGAAGACCGATACCCTCACTTATGCCTCGGTGCATTATGGCATCGAGGATCTTAAGCAAACCGCAGGGCCAGACAAGCGTCTTGGTCTACAACACCAGGTCCTTCTGCCCAACTTGCAACCGGACAAAACGTATCGTTTCACCGCTGTTTCCCGTGACCTGTTTGGACGCAGCCAAGTTTCCAAGACTTTGAGTTTTTCGACTTCAAATCCCGCAGCGGCAACGCAGGCGGAAAGTTCAGGCGATATGCAAGGAGATGTCAAGGAAACCGGGGTCGCCGCCGGTTTCAAACGGTTCGGCACCGACTATCTTATCGAGCTGACGTTGCAGCATCCGGCTTCTGTCTCCATCGGCAGCGTAGGAGATCCTCGATGCTTGCCCGACGATACGTCTCATGCGGGGCTCAGTTGCGGCAAGGCGATTTCCATAGATGCGTGTCTCGGTTGCCACGAACCTCATTTGCACCCAGTGAACATTGCCCCGACAAAACCGGGGATTATTATTCCGCAGGAATTTCCTACCTTGCCGGGTGGACGGATTACTTGCACCTCCTGTCATAATCCTCACAGTTCAGATTATGTGAATCTTACGAGAGGACGGAGCGAACGGGAGCTTTGCGTCGCCTGCCACCAGAAAAAATAGAAATGTGCAGGAGGCCTGGACCATCCAGGCTGCCAGGAAGGAAAGGAGCGTGGCAGGGAGGTAAATTATAAAATAGTCGGAGCCTAACCTTTACCTTGTGTCGCGTGAATCCGCAGGTTGCGGGAAAGGAGGATTCTGACTTTGATTTTTCTTTTCTCGGGCAGAGAACCGCTGGCAGCGTTATGCCAGCCGCCCGGGTCCGTTAGAAGGGCCCAGGGGCTGGCATATTGCAGGTTGTCCTGACTGTGTTGATGTTTGATCTTCTTAGCTTTTAGGTGCTTCTTTTTGAAGCATGAGTGCCGGATTGCCTCTTCTGCCATGTCGTTTTGCAAACAATGGCCTGATCCTCTTGGCCAATTCCCTCTGCTCGGGAGTCAGCACTGTCTGGATCCGATGGTGCATGCGGGCCCGGATGATCTCCAGCTCTGTCTGAGTCGCCGCCTCCTCCTGGGCTAAGGCGCGGATTTGCTTCTCATTGAAGGTTTCGGAAGAAGCCGCCGTCCGCAGTTGCTGGCGCTTCTCCCTCAAGCTGAGGACGAGCGGTTTCATTTTGCCCCGCTCCTCCTGCCTGATCTGTTTAATCTGCTGTTGCTGCTCATCGCTCAGGCCGAGGATCTGCGCCATCCACCTCCCCCTGTTTGGCCTTTCAACCCGGGCTGATCCCCTATCGCAATTTCTCCAACCGTGCTGGCCATGGGCAAAGCCGACCGACGGATAGGGCAGCAGCCCGGCAGCCAACAGGATGGTCATGGTCGTGATTGCTAATTTCTTTTTCATCGTCTTGTCTCCTTATGATTTTTTCTTGTCGTGCCGGTCTCGGCTGCACGCTTATTTCCTCATCCTTCAGTGGCCCGGATGCCGGTTGGCCCTTCCATAACCCGGCCATGCCCGGTGATGAGAATTTCGACAAGCATTCATCTTCCGGCCATGCTCGAACGCGCGATCGTGGTGCGATCTATAGCCAAAAGGACCCTTCCGCTCATAATGCCCCCAATTCATCTGCGAGAAGATGGGCCCCACCCGAACGGCCAGGTGATTGCGGGAGAGCTCACGAACCACGGGCACCGGCCGCTGATGCCAATCGGCCGCCTGGGCTGTGGCAAGGCCCATTCCGCTCATCCCTAGGAGCACCAGGGAAATGACCAAGTTGCGCCGCATCCTGTTTTTTGTCGTCTCGTTCATCTGCTGACCTCCTCATGCTGGTTTTGGCCCGGTCGATTCCGGAGCCATTGTTCTGAATCTTTTCTTTGCCTTTAAGATAGAGCCCGATTGCGCAAGAAATGTGGACGAAATAAGGAAATCGACAGATGCGATAAAATGGTGGTGCAGCCGATTCGAAAAATATGCTAGTCAGAATGAAGATCGAAGTGGGAAGGACAGGAGAAAATGGGCAGAGGTGAGAAGGCGGATGCGAATCAAGATCAAATACCGGTTGTTTCTGGCCCTGCTCGCGGCCAGTGCTCTTACCGCGGTCTCTCTGGCGGTGATTATGCAATGGAGCATCAGCCGCGGCTTTCTCCGGTATGTCAACACCCTGGATGAGCAGCGGTTGGAGCGGGCAGCCGCGACCCTTTCCGATCTCTATGATAGGCAGGGCAGTTGGGCCTTTGTCAGACGCAACCCCCGCCGAGTGCTGCACGAGATTGGCAGGAGAATGGCGGCCGGTGATGATGGGGAGGCGGAAGGGCCGGAGATCACGAGCCCGGCCCGCAATCGGGAGGAGAGGCGCCCCGGCCACCGCCCGTCCATGAGGCGGCCGGGCCTGGGCCATCGTTTCGAGGCGCGGCTGCTGCTTTTCAATGCGGAACGCCAGCTCATTCTTGGCCATGGGCCGGTGCCTACCGATATCAAACTGGAGCCCCTCATTGACGATAAGAACAACACGGTGGGCTATCTGGGGCTTTCACCCCGCAGGAAACTCTCCGAGCGCAACCAGCTGCGGTTCGTCCGCCGCCAGAAAGACACCCTGGCTTTGATCTCCGTGATGGTCCTGCTTATTTCCGGACTGCTGGCCCTGCCCCTTGCCCGGCGGCTGGTGGCGCCCATAACTGCTCTTGCCCTGGCCACCAGGCGTCTGGCCGGCGGCGACTATACCTATCGGGTCGCAGCGGATTCAAGCGACGAACTTGGTCGTCTGGCCCGGGACTTCAACAGCTTGGCCTTTAGCCTGGAAAAGAACGAGCAAAGCCGGCGTCAGTGGGTTGCGGACATCTCCCACGAACTGCGAACCCCCATCTCTGTGCTGCGCGGCGAGATCGAGGCCCTGGAGGACGGGGTCCGGCCTTTGACCCTGGAGGCCATCGGTTCATTGAACGCCGAAGTCCGGCGTCTCACCCGGCTGGTAGATGATCTCTATCAGCTTTCCCTCTCTGATGCCGGCGGTCTCACCTACCGCAAACAGCGGATCGACCTGGGCAAACAGCTGGGCAGGGTGCTGGCTTCGCATCTCCCGGAACTCGCGAGCCGTGGGATCGAACTGGAGACGAGGTTGCCGGAAGAGGGCGAATTCATGGTCTTTGCCGATCCGGATCGTCTGCAGCAGCTGTTCGCCAACCTGTTGGATAACTCTCGCAAGTACACCGATTCCCCGGGAAGGCTTCGGGTTTCTGTATCCGGCCGGCAGGGGAGGGTGACCATCCTTATTGAGGATTCCGCTCCCGGCGTTCCCGAAACGGACCTCGACCAGATATTCGAGCGGCTGTACAGGGTGGAGGATTCTCGCAGCCGGGCCACCGGCGGGGCCGGACTTGGTCTGTCCATCTGCAGAAATGTCGTGGAGGCGCATCAGGGCAGCATTGCGGCCAGACCCTCGGAACTGGGCGGTCTGGCTATCGAGATCAGCCTGCCCTTGGATGAGGAGGAACCATGAGTCATTCGATTCTGATTGTCGAAGATGAGGAGAAACTCGCCGCCCTGCTCAGCGATTACCTGCACAAGTCTTCATTCGTCACTCACTGGCTGGCGGACGGCCGGTCGGTGGCGGCTTGGGTAAAGGAAAATCACCCTGACCTGATCCTTCTGGACCTGATGCTGCCTGGCCGGGATGGTATGGAGATCATCAAGGAGATCAGGACGTTTTCCACAGTGCCGGTGATTATGGTGACTGCCCGTGTGGAGGAGATCGATCGTTTGCTGGGGCTGGAGTTGGGGGCGGATGATTATATCTGCAAGCCTTTCAGCCCCCGGGAAGTGGTGGCCCGAGTCAAGGCGGTGCTGCGCCGCGTCAGGCCTGGCGTCCCGGTGCCTGCCGGACTGGCGATGGACGCGGAGACCTGCCGGGCCATGCTTCACGGCCAGGATTTGGGACTCACCGGCGTGGAATTTAAGCTGCTCAGTTATCTGGCTGCCAGCCCGGGCCGCATTTATTCCCGGGATCAGCTCATGGCAAGGATCTACCCGGATAACCGAATCGTCAGCGACCGAACCATTGACAGCCATGTCAAGAAGCTGCGGCGCAAGATCAGCGAAGTGGCGCCCGAGGAAAACTTGATCCACTCGGTCTACGGAGTAGGTTACAGGTTCGAGTCCTTATGAAGCCATCAAAACATAATCCGGCAGAATTCAGCACCATTCAGGTGGAAAACATTAGCTACGGTGTGAACAGGGAAAATTTCGCCGACCACTTGACAAGATCACCCTTGTACTTCGGGGCGTAAAGCCACAGGATGAGCTTGAGGGGATGCTTGCAGCCCGAATAGTAGGCGTTCACTTGAACCAGGGGGAGGGGCAAAGATGAAAAGTGAAATTCAACCCCGTGAAACACGGCGCGGATGGCTCAAAAACGACAACCCGCCCGGTGATTTTACCAAGGCTCTAAGATGCGGAGCTAAGACCCGAAAGGGCCCCCTGCCAGTGTTAGCCATGATCAATGGCTGCTGTCGGCTGCATGGCGGTAAATCAACCGGGGCTCCTTAAGGAAACAGAATGCCTTGAAGACCGGAGAACATACGGCCAAGGGCCTTTAGGCGCTATATGCGGGAGCTTTTGCGGGAGAGCAGGGCAATTGAGAGGATGTGAGTGAAAGCCGGTCCCTAACTGAAATCTATACAGTCACTCCCGGGAGCTTCCATTTACACTTCCATTGCCTATACGTAACAAATCCTGCTTTTTCTCTTTTAAATTATATAGTTGTATCTTTCAGTAAGTTATCTTTTTTCCCCTCGGATGTCAATTTGCTACTTCAACTCAGTGCTTGTAGCCGTGGCTCCCTCCAGTGCTCTTCAGCACCACTTCTGCCATGGCCCTGTGATAATCCCTCTCCACTTTGAGGTTTGAAATCGCACAGTACCTCTGCGTGGTCGTG
>JARRJE010000123.1:1440-7326 GCA_037379765.1 Deltaproteobacteria bacterium | reverse complement strand
ATTGTCGAGCCAGCTCTAGCAGACACACTTACATTGGCTCTGACCGACCCGGCCGCGATGCTCGCTCTGCCAGAAGGGCGACATCTCCCGCAGGTTGGCGATGATCTCCGGCATCTTGCTCACAACGTAATCCACCTCTTCTTCGGTCTTGTATATGCTCAAGCTGAAGCGGATGGAGCCGTGCGCCGCCGTGAAGGGGACCCCCATGGCCCGCAATACGTGAGAGGGTTCTAGGGAACCCGAAGTGCAGGCCGAGCCGCTGGAGGCGCAGATGCCATATTTATCGAGGTGAAGAAGGATGGACTCGCCTTCGACGAATTCGAAACTGATGCTCGTCGTATTGGGCAATCTTTGGGTCTCATGTCCGTTACGCATGGCATGAGGCACCTTTTCGAGCAATCCTTTTTCCAGCTTGTCTCGCAGGGCCCGAATCCGGGTGTTCTCTTCCTCCATCCTTTCAGCGGCCAACTCGCAGGCCTTGCCCAGGCCAATGATGGAGGTGACGTTCTCAGTGCCGCCCCGGCGACCGTGCTCCTGGTGTCCTCCGATCATGAACGGCACGAACGGTGTACCCTTGCGGATGTATAGAACCCCAATCCCCTTGGGGGCATGCAGCTTGTGGCCGGAAATGGAAAGGAAATCGACCGGCACCTCGTTCAGATCGATGGGGATCTTGCCCACCGCCTGCACCGCGTCGGTATGAAAAAGTATCCCGCGGCCCCTGGCCATGGCGGCCATTTCCGGGACAGGGAAAGTGACTCCGGTTTCGTTGTTGGCCCACATGACGCTTACGATGGCGGTATCATCAGTGAGACTTTCCTCGTACTGCTTGAGATCGAGGGTCCCGTCCCGGCCCACCGGCAGCTTGGTCACCCGGTGCTTGTGGCCGGTGAGCTTATCCAGGTTCTCCACCAGGTTCTTGACCGCCGGATGCTCCACCCGGGTGGTCACGATGTGATGCTTGTCCGGCAGAGATTGAAGGGCCGAGAGAATAGCGGTGGAATCGCTTTCCGTGCCGCAGCTGGTGAAAATCACCTCCTCGGATTGGGCGCCGATGAGGGCGGCGATTCTCTCCCGGGCTTCTTTGATCTTGACACCGACCCTGCCGCCGAAAGAATGCATGCTGGAAGGATTGCCATAAAATTCACTAAAATAGGGCAGCATCTCCTCGAGCACTTCCGGCGCTACCCGAGTGGTGGCGTTATTATCCATATATATTATCCGACTCATGGTTTTTCCTCCTCGACGATGAGGGAATCAAGCACCTGCTCCCGGAGTTTTTTCTCCACGTATTCTTTCAAAGTGGCTTGAGAGGCGACGCAGCTTACACAGGCTCCGCGCAGGGAAACGGTCACGAAATCGCCATCCACGTCAATCAACTCGATATCTCCTCCGTCCTTGCGGAGGGCGGGGCGAATCTCCCGATCCAGAACCTCCTCGATCATCTTGATCTTCTGGATGTTGGTGAGCCGTTTCCGCGGCCGTTCAGCAGGTGGCTTCTCCTTGTCCGCCTCCTTGGCCGCCTCCCGAATCAGTTCCTCAATTTTTTCATGACACTTGCCGCAGCCTCCGCCCGCCTTGGTGAAATTGGTCACTTCCTCCACCGTGCGCAGCTTGTTTTCCTCAATGGCCCGTCGGATTTCAAGATCGGTGACGCCGAAGCATTCGCAGACCAGCTCGCCTTGGGCCATGGGCAGAGGTACGCCGCGATAATTGGCAATGGCGGCCTCGAGTGCCTCCCGGCCCATAACTGAACAGTGCATCTTTTCCTTGGGTAGACCGCCCAGGAACTCGGCAATCTCCTGATTGGTGATTTTCGCTGCCTCCTCCAAGGTCTTGCCTTTGACCAGCTCAGTGAGGGCCGAGGAGGAGGCGATGGCCGAGGCGCAGCCGAAGGTCTTAAACTTGGCATCGACGATGCGGCCTTCCTTGACCTTAATAGTGAGCTTGAGAGCGTCGCCGCAGGCCAGAGAACCCACCTCCCCTACCCCGTCGGCATTTTCGATCTCGCCCACGTTCCGGGGATTGAGAAAATGCTCTTTCACCTTATCCGTATATTCCCACATATCAGTCCTTGAACTCCTGGTGAGCGTGTGATTTTTTGGTCGGACGGCCATAGGCACCCGTCCTGACAGGCCCCTTTGTCGACGCTCTGCCGATGCTGGTCGCCTGAATTTGCGGAATACCGTGACCGCTACATAATTTGTTGTGAAAAACGCTGCGGTTGCCTTGCTCTGCGGTTCTCAATCTTATAAAAGCTTGCCGCGATCAGGCCTTTGGGACGGATGAGAAAATTATAACAGAAAACCAAACCCCGAAGTCCGGCAGGCGCTAACGATACGTAAATCTTGGTAAGATAATTTTTCGCACTTCAAAAAGCAACACCAAATGCCGAGCGTCCCAACGGTAGCTGTCAGCCTTTTTCCCGAAGATGCCGCCAGAGCTGCGCCGCTAAACCCGGGCCCACACCCTCTACCCGCGCCAACTCTTCAATGCTCGCGGCCCTCACCCGCTTCAAGCTGCCCAGGCTTTTGAGAAGTGCTTCCTTGCGAGCGGGTCCGATGCCGGGAGCATCATCGAGGACAGAGCTCAGGGCCTGCTTGTGCCGCCAACGACGGTGGAAGGTAATGCCGTAGCGATGTGCTTCATCCCGAATCCGCATCAGGTAAAGCAGCACCGGCGAATGACGGACAAGAAGAATAGGATTTTTGCGACCGGGTCGGAAAAGCTTCTCCCCTTCCTCTTCCCGCTCCTTGGCAATAGCCGCCAGCTCGAGTCCATTCTCCAACCCCAGATCGCGGACCACTGACACCGCCACATTGAGTTGCCCTTTGCCGCCATCCAGGAGCAGCAAATCAGGGAGTCCCCCCTCCTCCCGGCCCCTGGCAAGGCGGCGTGCCAAAACTTCTTGCATCATGGCGTAATCGTCTGGACCGCGGCTCAGGCGGATCTTGTAATGGCGATACCGAATTTTGTCCTTCTCGCCGGCGCGGAAGGATACTAGCGCCCCCACCGCCTGCTCGCCGGAAATATTCGAGATGTCAAGACATTCGATCCGTTCGGGCGATCGGCGCAAACTTAGGGCTTTTTGCAGCTGCCCCGCAAGCGCATCCCAAGCCTGCTCCCGCTTGTCTCGGTCGGCGTGGACCTGGCGGGCATTGCTCTGGGCCATCCGCAGGAGATGAACTTGGTCCCCACGTTGCGGGATTTTGAAAACAACCCGACGGTCGCTTTGTTCAGAAAGCCATTCGCCAAGCAGCTTTTGGTCCTCGGCGGCAAAGGGAAGCAATACCTCTCCTGGCACCGGCCGTTCTTCGCCATAGAAGCGCTTGACCACCTCAGTGAGCACCTCCGGGTCGCCGCCCAAAGGCTCAGGCAAAAAATAGGAGCTGACTCCGTTCACCACGCCGTCACGAACGAAAAGCACGGAAATCGCCACCGCCGACCCCTCCCGGGCAAAACCGAAGACGTCCTGGTCGCGGAAATGAGGGGCCACCATGGCTTGCTTTTCCAAGGTCTTGCGCAAGGCCTGCAGCCGATCACGATAGTGGGCGGCTTGCTCGAAGAGCAACTCCTTGGCGGCCCGATTCATCTTCTCCTCCAACTCTTCGATGAGCTGTCGGTTTTTGCCTTCGAGCACCATGAGAACACTCCGAACAGCCTCCTGATACCGCTCCGGGTCGGCCTTGCCGGCGCACGGGGCCTGACAGAGACCGAGCTGGTAATTGAGACATGGCCGTTCCCGCTTGCGGAGCTCCTTGCCCTTGCAACGGCGCAATGGAAACAATCCGTTGAGATAATCGATGGTTTCCCACATGGCCCCGGACGAGGCGAAGGGGCCGAAATAGCGAGAGCCGTCCTTGTTCCGCCGCCTCGTCATGAGCAGGCGCGGCCATTCTTCCTGCACAGTAACCTTGATGAGGGGATAGTTTTTATCGTCCCGCAGAATGACATTGTATTTTGGACGGTGCTTTTTGATCAGGGAGGCTTCGAGAATAAAAGCTTCCTTTTCGGAATTGGTGATGATCGTTTCGATTCGGGCGGCGTGAGAAAGGAGTATGCCGGTCTTGGTATGACGCTCTTCAAGGGAGCGGACGTAGGAGGACAGACGTTTGCGGAGGTCCCGGGCCTTACCCACATAAAGGACCTGGTCAGCCCTGTTCTTCATGAGATACACGCCGGGCATATGAGGCACCTGCTGAAGAAAGGCAGGCGAAAGAGGGCTGCGGGGCTTACTTCCGGCAGGCATCAATCTTTTTCCATAAAAAGGAGGGGTGAAATCGTACTAGGTGGCAAAATCAGGTTCGTTCGCCTTCAATGTGCTGCGAATGGTCTAGAAGACAATAATAAGCATTCCATAAAAGGGAATACGAACAAATTTTCAAACCTGCTTTTGGCTGCCGTCTATTTTACCCTGGTTTCATTTTCCTTGTTTCTTTCCTGGGTAACCATTTTTAATTGGCGAAAACTGCGTTAATAATTAATTCCAAAAAACTGGCAATTCCTTTATCCCTTATAAGGGAATCACCAGTTACAATATAATGCCTTATAATTATTTAAATTTTTCTTGACAATTACTCTAAGTATTTTTTAATAATATTATTCTAAGAAGAATTAAGAGGTGGGGTAAGAATACGGGATGAACGATCAAGGGAAGAGATATCCCATCGCCATTGTCGCGGCCAAAGTCAAGAAACGGCTCCGTACCGCCACTGGCAAATGGAACGATCCCAGTGACTTGAATCTGGAGGTTTCCAAGACGTGGATCGGCGCCTTGTTTATCGTCAGCGCCCTTATTGGCGTGGGGGGCGTCATCTGCCTGATCAACGGCTTGATTAAAACCGGCGGCCCACTGGCTCTTATGCGGGGGTGGCTGGCAGCCCTGTTTGGAAGTTAGCGTTACTTGTTCCTATCCTCTCATGCAAAAAAGCCCGACCAACAATGGTCGGGCATATTTTTGATCACATATCAAAGTCAGAGCGTGGAACAGCATCCAGACCCTCTCACGGCTTTCCCGAACGAAGCTCGCGATCCCTAGCCGGGTTGTCTTATATTTTGCTGCCAACGGCTCAAGACCACCGAGCCCAGTGCTGCGGCTGCGCCGAAGGAAAAAACACTCATCAGCAGCGGTATGCCTCTGATCTGGAAAAGATCGTAGCCAAAGACTTTGACCGCCCCGCCGATAAAGACCGCAAGAGCCACGGCCAGAATTTCCCTGTTCCCCCCTCTGAGCCCCGCAATCATCAGCAAAAAGGCCCCGCCATTGAGAAGGACGGACCGCAGGCCGGTCATGGTAATCCCGAAATTCACCGAAGTTCCCGCCAAAGCAAGCGCAGCTCCGAGCTGCAGTGCGCAAAAGCCGTTGACGACCGTGACCAACAGAAGGAATAAAGCGGTCTGATCCCTCGGATCGATTTTGGCAAAAAAACCGGCACTGCAGGTAATGGGCATCCGCCGGCTGATCCGGTAATGAAGACCGCTCAGCACCGCGAGCCAACTGGTGATTACCAGGGCAAGAAGAAGATGGGGCGAATGAATGGAAAAAATGCCGGCGACGATACCGGCGACACAGGCAACTACTTGGAGAAGGTAGGAGGCCAGGCGAATGCCGCCGATTTCACAGTGGCCGGAAAGTTTGATCAGAAACAAAGCCCCTACGGACCAAACTGGCAGCGCGAGCAAAAGGCTGGAGGTGATATCCGGGACCGCAAGCAGCAGGAGCGTGGAGCCTGCAAAGGTATAAACACAGGCGGCCTTTTCCCTCACCTGACTTTTGTAAACCCCCACAATGGCCATGAGAAAAAGGAGACCCAGCCAACCAAGACCTGCCATCCCCACCCAAGTGGTCTGCCCGCCCAGCCAGGGGACCGCCACCCCCCGGCCGGC
>JARRJE010000123.1:0-1399 GCA_037379765.1 Deltaproteobacteria bacterium | reverse complement strand
AATGGGGCGAACCAGGAAGCCCCTAACTGGGCGGTTAAAGCATTTCCTCCCTGGAGAGCCATCTGCAACTTGATCATCCAGTTAATCCAAAGCGTGGTAGTCAGCAGGAAAAGTCCCCACCGGGCCGTTTCCTTGCGGTGCTGCCGGTTGGCATCTAGATAAGCCACGCCATTGGCGATCAGGAGGAATATGGCCAAGAGAGGAAAGGAAGGATCCGGAAAATCGATGGCAAAGCCGGTGATGCCGGCACCCACCAGCCCGAGGGTGGCGAGAAAGGGAAATTGATAGCGGCCGCTCAGCAGAACCAAAGCAACGAGGCCGGTCAGCAAAATGACGTATCCTGTCGCAGAAGAGAGAGCCCCGAAGCGGGCGTGCGCCTCTAGAACGATGAGAAACAAGAGGATGCCGCCGCAGACCGGAAAGACCGGGGCCAGCCGGCTACGGCGTGTATACAGCCACCAGCCGAATCCAATGAGCAGGGCCGCATACCCCATACCGATCGAAGAACCAACCGGATAAGCGATGACGTTGTTGTCGGTGAGGGTCCTCAGCATGAGGGCGATCAGCAGGGCAAAGGAAATGGTGGCAATTCGCGGCAGCAGTGAGGCCTTTCCCAGCCAGGACCAAAGCTCTTCCTGGGCTCCTTCCTTCTCGGGCATCTCTTCTCCCGCTGTCGGAGCCTGCTGCATTGTCCGACGCTGGTAATCGGGCCGCAAAGCGCCTTCGACCACAGCGGCTTCCAGCCGCTCGACTTTTTTCTTCAACTGCTCCACTTCAGTGGCAAGTTTTTCCAATTGATTTTCCGTACCTTTTAGCGTCATTGCGAAAACCCCTAGGTGCAGAAGAAATTTTTTGGATTGACCCCGAGCAGCCAGCTTGTTATTAATTATACCACATTGTGGCATGTCACACCGTGGTACAATAAACCATATTGCGGTGACGAATAAAGAACTTTTTCGAAGAAAGAATCTTTCCCAAAAAAGCAAATACTTATCCAGAGCATCATCGCCGATCCCAAGCATTTACAGCCACCAATCAAACATGTCATGAAAACGCAAAGGAGATTCCAATGAAGAGCCACGTGCTGCGCCCCCTCTGGCTCGCCTTGGGCTTTGTGGGGTTGATTCTGATCATTCGCGCCTTTTATGTGCCACCTGATTTCGGTATCCAGCGTGCGGTGGCCGGCCGTAGTTTCACCTACGGCTATCACCGCCTGAGCAACATCAAGGAGTGGAAAGCCTTTCCGGTCAAATACCGTGGCCGCCAATATTGCGCTGATTGTCACGATGACAAGGCTGCCTCTCTGACCCACTCCAAGCACCGGAATATCCAGTGCGAGAACTGCCACGGCCCTGCCCTCGGCCATCCGGACAACCCGGAAAAGCTGACCATCGACCGG
>JARRJE010000122.1:0-12563 GCA_037379765.1 Deltaproteobacteria bacterium | reverse complement strand
GAGCCCATCTTTTCCATCCGTTGAAGAGCCGGGATGGAGTGACCGGTTCCGAATCCGGTTGTGATCAATTGGGGAATTCGTTATCTTGCAGGTGCGATGACTGAAAAGACCTGCAAAGATACCATTGAAGAGCGGGCGGGCAAAAGGAGCTGGTATGAAAAATCCTTGCCGTTCATCGCCCGGAGTCCGCGCATGCAGATCGACTGGCTGATTGGGGTCTTCAGGAAAGGATCCCTGTCCCGCGAGGAGATCACCCCGTACATCCGATTGCTGATGGAGGAGGAGCAGGAGGATGAGCTCATCCGCAGCCTGTTCCGGAGTCTTGATGAATGGGTGCTGACCGAGATGTTGGAGGCGGCCGATGTCTACGACATCCCCAAGCTCTTTCGTCTTATTTCCGGTCCCACCCCTGATCAAGCCAGAATAGCCCTGCTGAAGGTTCCCCCGCCTTACGAAAAAATGCCGGGGCTACTCAGGGGCAAGATCTTCCATGCAGTGCACGATTGCTCCGAGGAATTGCTGACAGAGGCGGTGGAGGAACTGCGGCGGCAAGGGAAGGTCGACTCCAATTTCGAGGAAGCTTACGAGCGGTTCAGAGAGGTGTTGATGGACGAGAAAATTCTCAGCTCGCTTTATCCGAAAGCCAAGCTCTGAGATCCTCTTTGGTCCTCTTTATCGGCATCGTGTCGATAAAAAAGCCCTCTCTTCGGTGGAAGAAGGGCTTTTGATTTTTCGCGAGAGGTGTTCTCGGTCTATTTCTTTTTAGCGGATGCCCGCTTTGACGCTTTGAGCGGATTGATTCTGATTTTGGCAATAGTGATCTCGGGCTTCACGTGGGTGGCGAAATTGCATAGCCCCAGCTTCCACTTGGCCATCGGTTCCGCATAGGTCCGACAGTATCGGATGGATTCCACCTCGACGATCCGATCACATCCCTCACATTTTTCGACCACGGGCTGGAACTTACCCGAGGCGTACATCTCATTACTGGCTTCAGGCGCACTGACTGCCGAAGCGTTTTTGACTTTGGCCATGGCAGAAACCTCCTTTCGGGCTTCTAATTGACAGGTAAACCGATAATGCCGAGCCCTTTCGCGGGTGCCGTCCGATAGGAAGGCCTCAGCCATCCCGGGGGCAAAAGGAAGAAATCGGCCGCAGAAGAGCCGACCGGCAAAAACACACTCTTGTAGTGAATAATTTCCCCCTTGTCAATAGAAAAGAGCTCGCCCGGCCGTCGGTTTCCGTTCATCTTTTCCCGCTCCGAAATCTTCTTTTCTGGGACGAAATGCAGCAAAAAGTAAATAATGTTGACTCTCCTGCCGATTTGTATTTAACAGGGACCAGGGAATCTTAGGAATACCACGAGTTCCTAACACTTAAGGGAGGAGCTTTATGCCGGTCTACATTTGGAAGGGAACAAATTCATATGGTGAAAAACGAAAGGGCAGGATGGAGGCGCCCAATGAGGATTACGTTAGCGCCCAACTCAAGCGTAGCAGGGTCACCCCCTCCCTCATCAAGGAAGCGCCCAAAGATCTGTTCGAGAACATTGCCTTCTTTCAGCCCAAGGTCAAGGTTAGGGATGTGGTGATCTTCACCCGTCAGCTCTCGACCATGATCGATGCCGGTCTGCCATTAGTGCAGAGTTTGGATATTCTCGGCAAGCAGCAGGATAATCCTACCTTTAAGAAGCTGCTTCAGGAGATCAAGAACGACGTCGAGACCGGCTCTACCTTTGCAGATGCCATGAAAAAGCATCCCGAGGTGTTTGACAATCTCTTCTGCAATATGGTGGAAGCCGGGGAAATGGGCGGCATTTTGGATACCATTCTCCAGAGGCTGTCCGTCTTTATGGAGAAGGCCCAAGCCCTCAAGAAGAAGATTAAGGGCGCCCTGACCTACCCGGTGGTCTGCCTCTGCATTGCTTTTGTGGTGCTCGCCGTTATCCTTGTCTTCGTGGTGCCGGTTTTTGAAAAAATGTTCGCCGATTTCGGGTCGGCTTTGCCCCTTCCGACCCAGATGGTGGTGAACATGAGCAATTTCGCCAAAAGCCATATTTTGTACATCATTGGCTTCATCATCGCAGTTGTAATTTTATTCAAGAAAGTATACAAAACAGATAGGGGGCGAGAAAAAATTGACGCCACAACCATAAAATTGCCGGTGTTCGGCCCGTTGATCCGTAAGGTGGCCGTGGCCAAGTTCACCCGGACTCTCGGCACCATGCTCAAAAGCGGTGTCCCCATTCTCGAATCGCTCAACGTGGTCGGCCGCACCGCCGGCAACAAGGTAATAGAAACTGCCATCTTCAGAGTCGCCGACAGTATCACCGAAGGTCGGTCCATCGCCGAGCCTCTTGAGGAGACCGGCGTCTTTCCCGGGATGGTGATTCAGATGATTAATGTCGGCGAATCCACCGGCGCCCTGGATACAATGCTGGAGAAAATCGCCGATTTTTACGATGAAGAGGTGGATCAGGCTGTCAGTAACCTAACAGCCATGATCGAGCCGATGATGATGGTTTTTCTGGGCGGTATGATCGGCGGCCTAGTCATTGCCATGTACCTGCCTATTTTCTCGATGGCGAGCGTGGTCGGCGGATAATTTTTCATTTATCGGTCAAAACCACTGCCTATGGCAGTGGTGGGGCGTGGGGGCAGCGGCCCACGCCTTGGGCGAAACTGTTATACTGTTGAGCCACTTCATTAAGGTCTTTTTCCTTTTAGAAGGATTGCGTCCGCCCCCTTTTAGGGGGCAGCAATCCTCACAAGCCACCCCTTTTAGGGGTGGTTATTGACTTGATTAAGATTCTTTCGGAGGAGAGATGGGAGAAATCGTCGGGGTATTGGCAAGAGAGGTTCTTGATTCCCGGGGGAATCCTACCGTCGAGGTGGAAGTGCATCTGGACAGCGGGGCCATGGGGCGGGCCTTAGTGCCTTCGGGAGCCTCTACCGGTAAGCGGGAAGCCTTGGAGCTGCGCGATAAAGCCAGGAAGCGGTATGGGGGCAAGGGCGTCCAGCAAGCGGTTGCCAACGTCAATGAAAAGCTCGGCCCCCAACTGGTGGGCTTCGATTCCATCCAGCAGGTGGTAGTTGATCAGGCCATGCTCAAGCTCGACGGGACCGCCAACAAGAAAAAAATGGGGGCCAATGCCATCCTGGGAATTTCCATAGCGGTAGCCAAGGCCTCGGCTGATGAACTCGGCCTTCCGCTTTATAGTTATTTGGGCGGGGTCAATGCCAAGGTGCTGCCGGTGCCCATGATGAACGTGCTCAACGGCGGCGCCCATGCCGATAACAACGTCGATGTCCAGGAATTCATGATCATGCCGACGGGTGCTCCTTCCTTTGCCGAGGCATTGCGGATGGGCGCTGAGACCTTCCATAGCCTCAAGGTAGTGCTCAAAAAGAAGGGGCTGCAAACCGCGGTCGGCGACGAGGGAGGCTTCGCTCCCAATTTGCGCTCCAACGAGGAAGCCTTGGATGCGCTTCTCGAAGGCATTGCCAAGGCCGGCTACCAGCCGGGCAAGGATATTTATATCGCCCTTGATGTGGCCGCCAGCGAACTTTATAGCGATAAAGAAAAGTGTTATGTGCTCCCGGCGGAGAAGGAATCCAGGAAATCGGCCGACGACCTGATCGGGCTTTATGGGGCATGGATCGCGAAATATCCGCTGGTCTCCATCGAGGACGGATTGGCGGAAGGGGATTGGAAGGGCTGGAAGAAATTGACCAAGCAACTGGGCGGCAAGGTGCAGTTGGTGGGAGACGACATCTTTGTTACCAACACCGAGATTCTGGCCAAGGGCATTGCCGAGCGGGCAGCCAACTCCGTCCTGATCAAACTCAATCAGATCGGTACGGTTACCGAGACTATCGATGCCGTGGATATGGCCCAGCGGGCCGGTTTCACTGCGGTAATTTCCCACCGTTCAGGGGAAACGGAAGATACCACTATCGCCGATTTGAGCGTGGCCCTCAACACCGGGCAGATCAAAACAGGCGCTCCCTCCCGGACAGACCGGGTCGCCAAGTACAATCAGTTGCTGCGCATTGAGGAAGAAATGGGCAGTGCCGGCCGCTTTGCGGGAAAAAGCGCCCTGAAACTGCTAGTTTGATCGTTTCTTCTTGCCCATTAGCAGTCATTTTGGTACCTTATGATATACCTCAAAGCATAAGGAGGGATGAAATGACTCTAACGAAAGCTGATCTTATCCAGAAAGTGTATCAGAATCACAATCTCACAAAGGCTCAGGCGGCCGACGCTGTGGAGACTTTTCTGCGGATTGCCAAAGAATGCCTGGAAAGTGGCGAGGATTTGCTGGTCAGCGGTTTCGGCAAGTTCAACGTCAAGGAAAAGAATGCCCGGCGCGGCAGGAACCCGCAGACTGGTGACGAGCTGATCTTGAGTGCGCGCCGGGTGGTGACTTTCAAGCCATCGGGAATTTTGCGGACGCGCATCAACGAGGCCTCCGCACGGGAAAAGGAACTGGTAAGCTGAAGACCCTTTTTTGACGGTTCTCGCTGCAAGGAATTGAGAAGACGGGTTGCCCACTCCCCTAACCAGACACGGAATCGTGAAAACCGTAGAGAGATTATCCCATTTGGCGGAAATGGTGAAAGGTGAACTTCTGGGAGACCCGGGGGTGCGGATTTGCGGCATCAATGCGCTGGAGGCTGCTGGCAGCGAAGAAATTACCTTCATTGCTCATCCACGACTGGCCGCCAAGGCGGCTGCTTCCCAAGCAGCCGCGGTGATCGTGCCTTCCGGGGTGGAGCTGCCGGAGAAGTCGGTCATCCGGGTCAAAAATCCCTATCTAGCCGTCGCGCTTATCCATAACCACTTTTTGAAACGGCCTTTCACGGCTGCCGGCATCCATCCCCGGGCACATATCGGGGCGAATTGCCGGGTGCCTGAAGAGGTTTCTGTCGGCCCCATGGCTGTCCTGGGTGAGGGGGTGGTGCTCGGCGAGCGGGTGGTGGTGGGGGCGGGGGTAGTCATCGGTGATCACGTCGTCGTCGGCGATGACTGCGTTCTCCATGCCAATGTCACCCTTTACGCCCACAGTCGTCTCGGCCAGCGAGTGATCGTGCACAGCGGCGCGGTGATCGGAAGTGATGGCTTCGGCTACGCCACGGATGAGCAAGGCCGTCATATGAAACGGCCGCACGTAGGCAGCGTCGAAATCGAAGACGATGTCGAGGTCGGCGCCAATGTCTGCATCGACCGGGGTACTTTCGGCAAGACCATCATCCGGCAGGGCGCCAAGATCGACAACCTGGCGCAGATCGCCCATAATGTCGTGGTCGGTGAGCATTCGTTGCTCGTCTCCCAGGTGGGCATCGCCGGGAGTACTGTTTTGGGCCGGGGAGTGGTGCTCGGCGGGCAGGCCGGGTTGGCCGGTCATCTCGAGTTGGGAGATCGGGTGATGGTCGGAGCCAAGTCCGGCGTGCACAATAGCCAGAAACCGGGCATGGTGGTCTCCGGGATCCCCGCCATTCCTCATAAAAAGTGGCTGCAAGCCGTTTCGGTCTTTCAAAAATTGCCGGAATTGATTAAAGAGATACGCACTCTTCAGAAGAGAGTGGCTGAATTTCTGAGTGATCATCCTGCCGGGAGGCGGGAATAGAATAGGTACAACCAAGCACCGGGCAAGAACGACCAGCCGGTACAGGATGAAATCCTCTGTATGTGGCCGTCAAGGAGGAGAGATGAGCGTCAAATCCCAGCCGATCGATATCAACGGCATTTTGAAGTTGCTGCCCCATCGGTATCCTTTCATCATGGTGGACCGCATTCTGGAAGTGGAGACGGGGCAGCGGATCCGTGGCTTGAAGAATGTCACCATCAATGAGGGTTTTTTTCAGGGACATTTCCCGGATCAGCCGGTGATGCCGGGCGTCCTGATCATGGAAGGTATGGCCCAGGTCGGGGCCATTCTCGCTTACCTCTCGGATCCGGATTCGGTGGGCAGCAAGCTGGTTTATTTCGCCGGCATGGACGGCGTTCGATTCCGGCAGAAAGTGGTGCCGGGCGACCAGCTCATTTTCGAGCTGACCATGAACAAGCGGAAAGCGAAAATCTGGAAGCTCGACGGCAAGGCATTCGTTGATGAAAAAGTCGTAGCCGAAGGTCAGCTGATGGCCACCTTTGCCTGAATTCTGGGAGGCGCGCAACCGCTCCCATAGTGGAGGGGTAAGAGGCGAGGCGAACCACCCTCCATTTTAATTTACAAGTTTTCCCAGCGATGATGCGGGGAAGCTTTGAAGGCCGTTACTCATGAAAATTCATCCAAGTGCCATCATCGACCCGCATGCCGAGCTGGACAGCTCCGTCATCGTGGGGCCCTATGCGGTCATCGGGCCGAAGGTGCGCGTCGGCCCTGACTGCGAGATTGGGCCACACGCAGTGCTCAGCGGTCCGACCACTATGGGAGCCGCCAACCGAATCGGCCCATTCGCCCATGTTGGCGGCGACCCTCAGGATCTCAAGTACCATGGGGAGCGCACCGAGCTCGTCATGGGCGACAACAACACCATCCGGGAATACGTCTCCATTCATCGCGGCACCGAGAGCGGTCACCGCAGGACCAGCATCGGTAACGATAATATGTTCATACCATGCCACCCTGGGGGGACTGGTGGCGGTGCATCAGTTCACCCGTATCGGCGCCTATGCTTATATCGGCGGCATGTCCGGTATCAGCAAGGACATTCCTCCCTACATCATTATGGCCGGCATCCGCAACCAGATGCGGGTTACCGGCATCAACAAGATCGGCCTCCAGCGCAGCGGCTTCGATGAGGACACCATCAAGAAGCTGAACCAGGCCTTCCGAATCATCTTCCGAACGCCCGGCCTGCTCCTGGAGCAAGCTCTCGAGAGGACCCTGGCCGAAATTCCCGAATGCGAGCCGGTGGACCGCCTGGTGGAGTTTTTCCGCAGCTCGCAGCGGCCGGTGGTTAGAACCAGCGGCAATGGCGAGTAAGATAGGCATCGTTGCCGGCGGCGGTCAGTTCCCGCTTCTCTTCGCCCGGGCCGCCAAGCGCGAAGGCCGACAGGTGGTGGTGGTCGCCCATGAGGGCGAATCGCGTCCCGATCTGGCGACCGCTGCCGATCGGCTTTGCTGGATCAAGCTTGGACAGCTCGGCAAGATCATCAAATTTTTCAAGCAGGAAGGAGTCAGCGAGGCGGTTTTCCTGGGCACCATCACCAAGACCAGGGTCTTCAGGGACATCCGCCCGGATTGGCGCGGCATCAGTCTCTGGCGCCAGATCCGGATCCGCCAGGATGATTCCATTCTGCGGGCTATTGCCAGCGAGCTGGAAAAAGAGGGAATCCGGATCCGCGAGTCGACTCTTTACCTGCAACAGCTACTCTTTCCCAAGGGTGTGCTCACCAAACACAAGCCTGCCGCGGACCAGATCAAGGACATTATCTTCGGTTGGCAGGTCGCCCGGGCCATCGGCTCGCTGGATATCGGTCAGTGCGTGGTGGTACGGGACCGGACGGTCCTGGCGGTGGAGGCCATCGAGGGCACCGATGCCGCCATTACCCGGGGCAGCAAGCTGGCCAGGGAAAAGGCCGTGGTGGTCAAGGTCATGAAGCCCCATCAAGATTTTCGTTTCGATCTGCCGGCAATCGGTCTTACCACCATTGCCACCATGCAAAAGGCAAAGGCCTCTCTGCTGGCTGTGGAGACGGGCCAGGCCTTGCTTTTCGACGGCGAAGCTGTGGTGCGCGAGGCCGACAAGTCGGGTATCATTATTGTCGGTGTCGAGGAACAGGAGGACGGTTCTCTGTCCTTTTAATCGTTCAGTTGTCAGTTTCCAACTAGCTTCCGGCGGCGGTTACAAAATCAAAGGATTGGCCTTGGGGCCTGGTGTAGGAAAAAGGTCGAGCTTCACCCAACCGATGATTTTTGCTCATCGCTGAGTGCTGACAGGCTGAGAGCTCAGGCTTTCTGAGCTTGCTTCCGCAAGAGAAGAGTACCGAATGTCGCTCGGCTGTCATCTTTGCCAATTCGCGATGGATCCATGAAGGCCATGATCCTGGCCGCCGGCCTGGGCACTAGGCTTCGGCCCTATTCTCTTTTGCGCCCCAAGCCCTTGTTTCCGGTGCTTGGCCGCCCCTTATTGCTGCAACATATTGATAGGCTGCGGGCGGCTGGTTTCGGGCCTCTGGTAGTCAATGCCCATCATCTGCAGGAACAGATCGTTTACCTGCTTGCCGGCGAACCTGATATCATCGTCCAACAAGAAACAGAGATCCTTGGTACCGGTGGCGGCGTGCGCCTTGCCGGACGTCATTTCGACGGAGAGTCGGTCCTGATCACCAACGGCGATATCTACCACGATATTGACCTCGGCTGGGCCTACCGACAGCATTGCGCCTCGAGGGCCTCAGCAACCCTGGTGCTCCACGACTGTCCCCGATTCAACAACGTGGAAGTGGCCCCCGACGGCCGCATCCTGGCTTTCGGCAATCCGGCTCCGCAGAAGGGAAACCGGCTGCTGGCCTTTACCGGCATCCAGGTGCTCGATCCCGCCATCCTGGGGCTGGTCCCGCCGGGCATCTGCGCCAGCATAATCGATTGTTATCGGGGCGTGATCCAACAGAGCGGCACCGTGCGGGCCTTGGTGGTGCGCGGCCATTTCTGGACCGATATGGGGACGCCCGACGACTACCTGGCCCTGCACGCTCACCTGCTCGCCGGCGAGGGCCGGCTTTCTTCGGGAGAGCCGTTTTTCGTAGGGGAAGGGGCGGAGCTTGGGGCTGACGTCCGGCTGGACGGCTGGGCAGCGGTCGGCTCCGGGGCGAAGATCGGTGCAGGTGCCTCCCTGTCCCGGGTGGTGGTGTGGGACGAGGCCGAAGTCGCCCCCGGTCACCATTATTCCGACACCATCATCACTTGAGACGAATGCAAACCTCGCTTGGTCAGAAAGCGGTTCTCGCTTTGCTGCGTCGGGAAAAATTGGCGACCGGCTCTGTCTGTCTGGGGCCGCTTGGGGGCGACGGCTCCGATCGGCGGTTTTTCCGGATTAGTCGGGACCGCGGTCCGGGGATGATCGCCGTCCTGCCCGCGGATACCCCCCGGGGGCGGGCCGAAGCGCGTTCCTCCTTTTTGATCGGCAGCCATCTGCATTCCCGAGGGGTGCCGGTGCCAAACATCCACGGCTACGACGAGGAGACCGGCATCATCCTCTTCGAAGACTTGGGGAATCTGCTTCTTCATGAGAAAGTGCAGCAGCTGGCCGATCGCCCCGAGGAAATCCTCAGCTGGTACCGCAAGGCGCTCGATGCTCTGATTGGGCTGCAGTTCGACGGCTGCCGGGATTTCGACCCCGCTTTCTGCTGGGATGGCGATTGTTATGATGTTGAGCTGATGCTCGAGCGCGAATCGGGTTATTTCCTTCGTGCCTTTTGTAGGGATTTTCTGGGACTGGGTAATTGTGCCTCTGGCCTGACCGGCGAGTTGGAAAAGATCGCGAGCCGGGCCGCCCGGGAGCCCTCCAGCTATCTGCTCCACCGGGACTTCCAGTCGCGCAACCTGATGATCCGGGGAGAGGAGGTGGTCATCATCGATTTCCAGGGCGCCCGTTTCGGACCGCTCTGCTATGATATCGCCTCATTGCTGCTTGACCCTTACGCCAGTCTCGCCCCAGAGTTGCAAGCGAGCCTGTTCAATATCTATATCAAGGCCCTGGCGTGCCGTTCGGGCATCGAGAAAGATGCTTTTCGGGAAGGCTACTTTTTTCTGCGGCTGCAGCGAAATCTGCAGATAATCGGCGCCTATGCCTTTCTTTCCGCTCAAAAAGGAAAACCCTTCTTTCGGCAGTATCTGCTGCCGGCGCTTAAAGCTCTCGACCTTCACCTTTCCGGTCCGGCAGGTACGGCCTTCCCGTGCCTGCGCGAGCTGGCAGCGGACTGCCTGGCGATAACCGCCAAGATTTTAAAATAACACGGCGGTGCCTCTCATGACCCATGCACAGATTCCGATCATCGCCTTGGTGGGACGCCCCAACGTAGGGAAATCCACACTGTTCAACCGGCTGGCAAAAGCAAATAAGGCCTTAGTGGATGCCACTCCGGGTGTCACCCGTGACCGTCATTATGAGAGAATCGTCTGGGAAGGGCGTACCTTCCTGCTGGTCGACACAGGCGGTCTGGAAACGGGCCGGCAGGAGGACAAGATCGCCAGCCTGATTCAGGAGCAGACAAGGCAGGCCATCGAGGAAGCCAATGTCATCCTCTTCATGATGGACGGCCGGGAAGGGCTCACCGCCGAAGATTACCGGGTCGTCGACCTCCTTCGTCGAGCAGGAAAGCCGCTCCACTATCTCGTTAACAAGGTGGACAGCCCGGAAATGGAAACTAAGCTGCTGCCGGCCTTCTACGAGCTGGGGGTCGAGCCGATCTGGCCGGTTTCCGCTTCCCATGGCTATGGCCTGAAAGATTTTCTTGCCGCCATGACTGCTGATTTGCCCCGGCTGACGACCATCGAGGAAGTTCCTCCGGACACTATTGCCCTGGCCATGATCGGGCGCCCCAACGTAGGCAAATCTTCACTGACCAATCGGCTGCTGGGGGAAGAGCGGATGATGGTCTCCGATATCCCCGGTACCACCAGGGAGGCGGTGGATGCCCTTCTGGAGAAAGGCCGCTGTCATTACCTGCTTATCGACACTGCCGGCATCCGGCGCAAAGGACGAGTCAAGGCAAAGCTGGAGAAATTCAGTGTCATGCGGGCGCTCAGAGCGATTGAGCGCTGCGATATCGCCTTGGTGCTGATCGATGCCGAAGAGGGAATCACCGATCAGGATACGAAGGTGATCGGCTATGCCCTGGAGCAGGGAAGGGCCTGCCTGATCCTGATTAACAAGTGGGACCTCGTCCGCCAGGACAAGAAGCGGCAGAAGCAGATCACGGAGGAAGTGGAGCGGGCCACCGGGTTCGTCGGCTTTGCCCCGGTCCAGCCGGTATCCGCTCTCACCGGCTATGGGATCAAGCGGCTCTTCCCAGTCCTGGAAGGCCTTTATGGTCAATACAGCCAGGAATTCAGCACCGGCCGCCTCAACCGCGCCCTGCAGGCAGCCGTGCAGGCCCATCCCCCTGCCATCCACCAGGGCAGGCGAGTCAAGCTTTACTATACCACCCAGGTCGCCACCAAGCCCCCCACCTTTATCATTTTTTCAAACGATCCCAAGGGAATCCATTTTTCTTATTATCGTTTTCTAGTCAACCGCTTTCGGGCCGAGCTCGGCCTGGAAATGTCGCCCATCAAGCTCATTTTGAAAAAGCGGCAAAGAAGGTAGGGCCGAGGTCCTGCTCGAGTGCTTCTGGTTCGGCTTCGACGCCTTTATATGATTCCCAGAAAAGAGACCGCGGCAGGTCGCGCGCGGTCTCTTTTCGAGAATCGTCTTTGAATTCTATTGGAAGGTGATTTCAAAAGTGCAGCTGACCTGGCTAGCCCGACGGTTGAGCTGACGGCCGAAGGATGTCTCGTTGGTGGCCCGGGGCTGATTTTCGCCGAAACCGACGGTGGTGATCCGGCCGGGATCGATGTCGAAGTGGTTGACGAGATAGTCCTTGATGCTATCAGCCCGGCGTTCGGAGAGCAATTTGTTGTATTCCTCGGTGCCCACCCAGTCGGTATAGCCTCTGACGGTCGCTTTGATATCGGGATGGGCTTTCATGAAATCGGCGATTTTCTTGATTTCCTTATCGTATTGAGGTTTGATCTCCGCGCGGTCAAAGTCGAAGTAGACATCGAGATACACACAGACCTCTTTTTTGGACGCAACTTTCTCAGGCGCGGGGGGAGGGGCAATTTCGGCCGGGGCCTCGGCGACGACCGGTTTGGCTCCTCCCCAACGATAAGTGAAGCCGATGGAATAGGAAAGGTTGTTGTAATGATTATCACTATCGAAAGGAATCAGCCCACGGACGTCACCGCGAATGGCCAGATTTTCGATAAGCCAATACTTCAGGCCGAGGCCGTAGTCCACCAGCCAGTTGGTGTCGCTTTTCGCCCCCACCGGGTTCGTGGAGATGCCGCCGCCCCCGAACGTTAAATAGGGAGCGAACCTCTCATTCTGCCAGAAATAGATCAGGGCGTCCAGATGGTAGACATAGACATCTATACCATTTTCCGTGGTCTTGCTCTCGGTGTCGATGTAGTTGAACATCGCCTCCAACCCGAAAATTTTGGTAAAGTAGATGCCCAGAGCACCCCCGATCAACGCATCGTTTTCGATGTCCTGGTTGCCCTCGAAACGATAGCCGCCCACCAAAGGCGTGAAGTTTAACTCCCCCGGCCGGATCTCGGCATGAGCGCTCCCTATCCCGATAAAAGAGAATACGGTTACGATAAGAGCGATGATTCTCGTTTTGCTCATTTTTAGCCCTCCTCTTCTCGGTGTTAATTTTCTGTTGGCGCATATCGCCATGATCGTGCACAGAACTTTTTGACCGCAGGCCTCGGAGTGGGCGCGGAAAAAGTTTTGGCCGGCTTGGCGAAAGTGATAACGGTGAACGGAAGAAATAAAGAAAAAAATCCCCAC
>JARRJE010000121.1:0-5947 GCA_037379765.1 Deltaproteobacteria bacterium | reverse complement strand
AGTCGTTCAAGGGGGTGCTGCAACTCAAGATCGCTACCGTTACTCCGGTGCCCGAAGGTGAAGCCGATCTCGCCCAATTCGTGCCTGCCGCCTCCGGCAATCTCCCGGCCATGGCCGCCGAGGTGCTAAAAATCGCCAAGAGGGTCGAAAACCCCTTCCTGCGGCAATTACTCCTTGAATTCTTCCGGGACCGCAGGTTTTTCGCCGCTTTCAAGAAGGCGCCTGCCGCCAAGAACATGCACCACGCCTACGTGGGCGGCTTGCTCGAGCACAGCCTGGGGGTGACGCGCCTGGCGGTCAAGGTGGCCGAGCTCTATCCCGACCTCGACGAATCCCTGCTTCTTGCCGGGGCTCTACTCCACGACGTGGGCAAGGTGGAGGAATTTTCCTACGCCGCTTATCCCTTCGACTACACCGACAGCGGCCGGCTGGTGGGCCACCACGTCCTCGGTGTAGAGCTGGTCCAGGCCCGGATCGCCCGCATCCCGGGCTTCCCGAAAGAGCTCGCCGTCCGGCTCAAGCACCTCATCCTCAGCCACCACGGCCGGCCCGAATTCGGCTCCCCGGCGGTGCCGATGATGCTGGAGGCCTTCATTCTCAACTTTCTCGACGACCTGGACGCCAAGGTCAACTACCTCCGGCGGCTGGGCAGCCAGACTCCGGAGTCAGGCTACCAGTGGACCGACTACCAGCGGACTCTGGAGCGCTTTCTCTATGTCCAGGGGCGGCCCGAACCCGAGCAGGAAGATGAGGAGGCGGAGATCGATCCCCGCCAGCAGAATCTATGGCAGAGGTAATTGCCCCCCTTCCCGTTTTCCGCACCCTCATCGGTCAGGAGAAGGCCAAGGATCTGCTGCGACGCGCCGGCGGCTACGGACGGCTGAGCCATGCCTATCTGTTTCGCGGCCCGGCGGGGGTGGGCAAAAAAAGGGCCGTTCTCGCCTTTGCCGCCGCCATCAACTGCCTGCATCCCGTCGAAGGAGACGCCTGCGGTGCCTGCGCCTCCTGCCTCAAATTCGCCTCCGGCAACCATCCTGATTTTTCAAGCATTCTCCCTGACGGGGCGGCAATCAAGATCAACCAGGTTCGCGCCCTCAAGAAGGCCCTTGGCTTTCCACCGCTCGAGGCCCGTTTTCGGGTGGTGCTCCTGGCCGACGTCCACACTATGCGCCGGGAGGCCGCCAACAGCCTGCTCAAGACCCTGGAGGAGCCGCCGGCCGACACCATGCTCATCCTTACCGGCGACGAGGCAAGCACCATCCTGCCCACCATCGTCTCCCGTTGTCAGGTAATTCCTTTTTTTGCCTTGCCTTATGAAGAAGTGGCCGCCGCCCTCCAAGAGGAAGGGATTTCACCGGCGGAGGCCGCCACCCTGGCGGCGGTGACGGAAGGCAGCTTGGGCCGAGCCCGGCTCCTGGCGGCCAAGGACCTGCTCACCTTCCGCCGGGAGATCGTTGAAACTCTGCTGCCGCTCGCCCCCGATGCACCGGAGGCGGTAACCGCCGTTTTTACGTTGGCCGAGCGCGCCGCCGCCCTCAAGGAAAATCTTCCTGAGTTGCTGGCCCTCCTTCGCATCTGGCTTCGCGACCTTATCCTGCTGGCGAGCGGCATGCCTCCGTCGCTTGCGGCCAGCCGTGATCTAGCCGACCTTCTTGCGGCCGCAGTCGGCCGCTGGCAGCCGGAGCATTTGTTCGTTCGCCTCCACCGGCTCGAGCAGGCAAACAGATATCTCCGCCGGAACTGCAACCGAGCTGCGGTCTGCGAAGTGCTTTTCTTCAGCCTTCTTTAATGGTATGGTTGCGTGTAAAATGCTCACCGGCGCCTCGCCTCCCTTGTCATCGGCCTGTTCGTGGATCATGCGACCAGCTTCCCAGGCCTCATTCCATACCCGCGCCCCGGTGAGCGCTTACTAAATTTACTACGAACTTAGGGCACTTGACCTTATCACTGCTTCGGCTATGTTTTGGGTAACCAGCCCTGCGTGAGATATGATCGGATAAACTCTGCCCATGTATTCATTACCTGACCCGAAGATGCGGCTGGACCGACTGGTCGCATCCTCGTCATCCGCGTTATGAGCGAAACCTCCGAAAAAACAGAAGAGCAGGTCCCGGAAACGACTCCCGCTTCGGAACCCAACAAGTGCTACCGGATCCAATTCCGAAAGCAGGGGCAGACTTGTACCGCCATCACTACCATGCGGGACCTTACACCCGGAGAAGTGGTCATGGTCCAGACCGATCATGGCCTGGAGCCCGCCCGGGCTTGCGGAGAAGGGGCCTGGCTGCTGCCGGCAGCAGGCACCAAGCTGGCAACTCCCTGCCAAATCGTCCGCAAGGCCTCCACGGATGAGATCGGCAAGTATGAGCGACTCATCGAACGGGAAAAGGAAGCCTACCACTTTTGCCGACAACTCATCGACAAGCATCATCTCGTCATGAAGCTCATCCGGGTGGAACGCTTCTTTAACGGCAGCAAGATCATCTTCTACTTCACTGCCGAGAACCGGGTCGATTTCCGCAACCTCGTAAAGGACCTGGTGCAGGAATTCCGCACCAGGGTTGAAATGCGCCAGATCGGCGTCCGGCATGAAACCAAGCTCATCGGCGGCTTGGGCTGCTGCGGTCGGGAGTTGTGCTGCGCCTCCCACATTCGCAACTTCTCCCCCGTTTCCATCAAGATGGCCAAGGAACAGGATGTTCCCCTCAACCCCTCCAAGATATCGGGGATCTGCAACCGGCTTCTCTGCTGCCTGACCTATGAATATCAGGCCTACCACCAGATCAAGAAACACATGCCCAAAGTGGGCAAGACCATCAAACTGGACGGCCAACTGCTGAAGGTGGTTGGCTGCAATACCTTGGAAGAGACGATCACCGTGGCCGCTCCCGACAATCTGCAGGAAACGAGGGTGCTCGGCCGCAGCGAGTGGGAAAGAGCGAAATTGCAAAACAAAGCCCAGAATAGCGGGAAGAAATGAGCCTCTATCTCACCACTCCCATTTTTTACGTTAATGCCCAGCCCCACCTGGGTCATGCTTATACCGCAGTGGTCGCCGACACGATGAGCCGCTTTCGGCGACTCGCCAATGAGGAGGTTTTCTTTCAGACCGGCACCGATGAGCATGGGGACAAGATCGTGCAGGCTGCCGCGGCCGCCGGCCTTTCGCCCAAAGAATACGCCGACCAGATCAGCGCCCAGTTCCGGGCGGCCTGGCCGCCTCTAGCCATCAAGCCGGACCGGTTCATCCGCACCACCGATTCCGATCATATCCGGACGGTCCAGGCCATCCTTCAACAAGTTTACGATAGCGGCGACATCTATTTCAGCGATTATGCCGGTCTCTATTGTCAGGGCTGCGAGCGCTTTCTCACAGAAAAGGAGCTGGTGGACGGCCTGTGTCCCGACCACCGGCAGCCGCCCTCCAAAGTGAATGAGCAGAACTATTTCTTCCGGATGAGCAAGTATCAGCAGTGGCTCATCGATCATATCGAGAGCCACCCCGAATTCATCACCCCGGAGCGCTACCGGAACGAGGTGCTCTCCTTTCTGCGCGAACCCCTGGAAGACCTGTGCATCTCCCGGCCGACCAGCCGCCTCACCTGGGGAATTCCCCTGCCCTTCGACGACCGTTTCGTCACCTACGTCTGGTTCGACGCCCTGATCAACTATCTCACCGGCATCGGCTATCCGGATGCTTCCGGATTCGACAGCCGCTGGGCGGTGGCCGAACACATCATCGCCAAGGACATCCTCAAGCCCCACGCCATTTACTGGCCCACCATGCTGAAGGCGATGGGCCTTGCCCCTTACCGGCGGCTGCACGTGCACGGCTACTGGAACATCGACGACACCAAGATGTCCAAAAGCCTCGGCAATGTAGTGCGGCCCATCGAGCTGGCCGAGGAATACGGTGCCGATACTGTGCGCTACTTCCTGTTGCGGGAGATGGCTTTCGGCGTCGATGCCTCCTTTTCCACCGAGGCGCTGATCGCCCGCCGGAATTCCGATCTGGCCAACGATCTCGGCAACCTGTTCAGCCGCTCCCTTACCATGGCAAGCAAGTTCGCAGACGGCAAGGTGCCGACGCCCGGGGAGACCGCCGAGGCGGATCGGGAGCTGGCCCTGGCCTCCACCGCCATGCTGGCAGAATACATCAAGTACATGGAGCAGTTTGTTTTCCACCGCGCCCTTCAAGCAGTGTGGGAAGTGATCGGCCAGGCCAACAAGTACATCGTGAACAACGCCCCTTGGGAGCTGGCCAAAAAGCCGGGCCAAGTCGAGCGACTGGCCACGGTCCTTTACCACCTGCTGGAAACCCTGCGCTTGCTCACCGTCGCTCTCCAGCCGATCATGCCCGGCACCGCAGCCAAGATGGCCGCGGCTCTGGGCACAACTCTGCCTGCCGATTTCCAGAGACAGGGACAGTGGGGACTGCTGCCCCCGGGCACGATACTTTCACCAGTTCCGGCCCTCTTTCCCAGGCTCGAAAAGGGAACAAAAAGTCAATCCCGGACCGTCGCCAAAAATCAGGCCCCGGCCGCATCGAAGTCCACGGCAGCAAAGAAAGCACTACAAGAGGAAGGACTTCTTCTTACTTTCGAGGAATTCAGCAGACTCGACCTGCGGATCGGAGAGATCGTGGCGGCCGAGAAAATCGCCAAATCTGACCGGCTGCTGAACCTCACCGTGAAAGCGCCGGAGGAACGAACGGTGGTGGCGGGCATCGCCGGCCATTATACCCCCGAAGAGATAATCGGCAGGCAAGTGATCCTGGTGGCCAACCTCAAACCGACCAAACTTATGGGTGTTTTGTCTGAGGGCATGGTGCTCGCCGCCAAGGAGGGCGATCGGCTGGTGCTTGCCGGCCCGATGGCCCCGGTCGCTCCGGGGAGCAAGGTATCATGAGCCGTTTCAATGCCGCGGCCGATCCCGAATTGCTCATTCGGGATCTCGAACAACGGGTGCAGCAATACCCTTTCCGGGCGGTACGGATTACCGGCAGCCGGGAGGAGCTGCTGGGGCTCTTTTTGCTCCCCCAAGACGTCCGGCTGACCGAGAGCGACTTGCAGAACGCGTTCGCTGCTATATTTGAGCGTCAAATGGCAGACGGACTTTCGCCCGCCGTCTCGGTTGGTGACGCCGGCGACTCATCTGCCGAGAAGACCAACATCGGTAGCCTGGAAGAGCTTCTCGCCTGCCAGATTGAACGCACCCGGCAGACCCGGTTGCCCTGTGCCTTCATTCTCCTGGAGCCAGATGCCCAGGAAGAAGACCGTCCCGAGAAGATGATGCCCGAAATCACCGGGTTGGTGCAGGCTGCCGTGCGCCGTTCGGATATTCTCCTTCGTTGCGATATCGCCCGGCTGGCAGTGATCCTCCCCAGCATCAGCCTGCGGGAGGCGACCGACTGCGCCGAACGAATCCGACAGGCCCTCGCCCGGAAGCCGGCCATTGGCGAGGGTCAGGCGCCGACAGTCACCGCCAGTATTGGCATCGGGCTCTGTTATGCGGGTGACCAGATTTCGGCCGAGACCTTCGCCGCCAACGTGGCTCGGGAACTGGCACGGGCCCGGCGACAAGGGGGCAACCAGGTCTGCCGGGTTATCGACTCGCGGACTGACCGCTCCTGTCAGGTCTCGGTGGAGGAACGGGCCGAATTGTTCAGCATCTTTTTGAAGGAACGGCAGTCATGACCAGCAGTCTTTCACCCGTGCCCCGGGTCATTTGCATCAGCAGCGGCAAAGGGGGAGTGGGCAAAACTTCGTTCTCGGTCAATCTGGCCACCGCTTTGGCTCAGCAAGCCCAAAAAGTGCTTCTCATTGATGGCGATTTGGGATTAGCCAACGTCGATGTGCTTCTCGGCCTCAATGTGCGGCGCAATTTGCGACAGACAGTAGAAGAGGGGCTCGACCCGGCCGCTCTTTTGGTGGAAGTCCCGCCCGGC
>JARRJE010000120.1:1121-9676 GCA_037379765.1 Deltaproteobacteria bacterium | reverse complement strand
GGCACTTTCGAAAAGGGGAGAAAAAAATCCGGGGGGCCTTCCGACCTCCCCGGATTATTAGAATCCCTTTTTGCGGGAGAGATGAGCTAGAACCTGTACTGAAGCATTGCCGTCACGGTATCAAAGCTCTCTGATTGGGGGTTGATCTCCTTGTCGAAGTCCGTCTTTGAGTACTGTAATGTGACTCTGAGGCTTTGTCCTTCTATGAGATAATTGACCCCCGCGCCGATCCAGTCTATCCTCTGGTCGAGCACATCAAACAGCTCGGCAAACTTCCATTTCTCATAGCGCACGAAAGGCTGGACCTGGCCTGGGCCGATCCTTTTAGGCAGAAGATATGCTGCTTTGACGTACCAGCCGTTCTTCTGGCCGTCTTGACCTATGCTGACAAGGGCCGGGTCGGATCCCTGGTAGGCGTTGTCAAAAGATTCTTTGAGATAGGCTCCGGCGAGTGTAACGGCGGAATCTCCATTATGGAGCGGATATTCCATGAAGGCGTCGGCCGTATAGGCATAATACGTTTTTGCCCCGGTCCGGGTAGCGACATCGCTGTACACGGCATCGGGCTCGAATTGCCCGGCCACGCCGAAGGTCAGCACCTTTTTCTTGCCCAGGTATGTCCCCTTATACCCGTAAGCGTATTCAGGACTCCAGAGGGACACGTGAAACCGGGCCGTGTACATGAAGTTGCTCGAGGGGGCGTCGTTGCCGTCATTGCCTTTCGAGATTTCGAACCTGTATTGGCTCTTGATGGACGGCAGGTTGCCCCAAGCCACGACGCCCGTATCCCTGCTGTGTTTAAGTGTGTAAATGAAAAGCGAACGGTCCAAGGTCGTCGGCTCGAAGCAGTCTTCAAGATTCTCCCTCGTGAACTGTATCTTCTGCTTGCCTGCGTAGAACCTGAATTGGTTGCTGAAATCCGCCATGAAGTAGGCATCCAGCACGTTGAAATCGGAGCCTGGTTCGTCGGTTACGATTAAGTCATCGATGTTTCTTTCGCCGACGTATTCGATTTGAACGATCCCTCCATACTTGCTTGGGCCGTGTGCCCAGAACGTGAGCCTGTTTCTTCTGAAGAAGATGTCGGTTGAATCATCCTGCCCGCTGGCTCCGGAGCCGGTGTCTCTCCATACGCCGTAGAGCTGGCCCTGGTAATCTATTTTAAGAAACGCCCCTTCGTCGCCGAAAACTATCGGGGAAAACGCATGCACGTTTCCAGCCGCAAGAAAGAGCGAAACCGCAATCAGCGCAAACAACAGAAGCTTTCCTTGCGCTCTCTTCATGATTCGTCTCCTCCCCGTAAGTACCGTCGAATGATTTTTATTTGCTGCTTTCCTTTTCGCTAACATCCTATATTCCCTCCGCCGCCACCGCCGCCTCCGCTATCGCTGCTGCCGCCTGCGGAGAAATAGGCGTTGTCCTGTTCATTGATTTTGTTTAGATCGGTATCGAATGAGTTTACAGGGTACGTGCCTCCATTGGTCGGGTCTTCGATGCCGCTGCAATCGGGTAAGCCGTCGGCAGGGTGATTATAGGTAAGATTCTGCGTGCGTCCATTGATGTCCGTTCTCCATGGTGAACTGGGGTCCAGTGGGCCGCAGTTTTCAGCCGACCCCGACAGTATTCCCCACTGGCTCCAGGAGCCGTCCCAATTGGCGACGGACCAGCCAAGGACGGAATCAATCGCAACGAAGACACCTGAAGCGATGACACCTGTGCGGCAATGGACGACGACCTTCTGGGTGGAGTCAACCCCGTTCGCGGCAAGCAACGCCGCCATGTCCGAGGCGGGCAGGAAGACCTGGTAGGTTTGCGTCGTGCCGGTCACCGTCTCGAAGAAAAATTTGGCGTTCAGTGCGATGCCGCCATTGATGTGGCCTTCAAACACCACGTAGGTGCCTTTGGTCCACACTCCCGAGGTCTTCATGGGATCGCCACTGTAAGAGGAGGTTGTATTGTATCCGTCCCCGTCTTCACCCCTGGTGTCCATGACCACGGCGTTGGGGACATTGCCGTCCGCAATGTCGATCATGTCGCCCAATGACGCCCGCAGGTCTCCCCTGAACGACGGGTTCTGCTGAACACTGTATGTGGAAGGCGTAATCGCCGGGGACGCGGCATCGGTCAGGCCGTACTGGTCGGCATAGGCTGCGTCGAGGCCGTTAAGCACCTTGAGCCTGTCCTTGGGGAAACCCCAATACCGGAAGGTCCAGTAAGCTCGGCCAACGAAATAGTAGGCCGAAATGCTGGTTGCCGTGGACATGGCGCTGGTAAAGACGACGGTGGTGTTCTTGTCTATCCCGTATTGCTGGATAAGGGCATCCATGGCGGGCCCGCTGATAACCATGTTGACGTCCATGAGGACGCCGCCGTCGCGGTTTTCTATAAGGCTGCTCCAGCTCACATATTGGGCGCCGGGAATGTGGCCAGTAGCGTAGCCGGCCGAACTTGTACCGATGTCCAGAATCACCACCTTGTCATAACCGGTTCCGTTGACGTTTCCGTTGTCCACCCAGTTCTTGACGGTGGCTGCGTCTACCACAACGCCCGTTGAGGTGGTGGAAGGGGTGTCATAACTTGATACCCCTCCGTCACCGCAGCCCTGGAACATTAAGGCAAGTGCAAGCACCAAAAAGAGGTGCACACTTGTTTTCCTCTTCGGTTGCCTTAGCATCGTTTCCTCCCTTTTTCCCTGTTTTATGTCTGCTTGCACAGCTTGGCTTTCACACTGTGATATCCATGGTTACTTCTGTATCAAAAAAATGAATTTACCGTCTTCGTCTCTCTGGGACAGGAGCTTGTATCCTCCCCTTTCACAGAGTGAGGGAATGGAATGTTTGACACTGCTGTCATTGGCTATAACCTCCAGTACTTCTCCAGCATTCAATCCTTTAAGGGTGTTCATCGTCATGACCATGGGTCTTGGGCAGACCAGGCCCTTGACGTCGATTCTCTCTGTAACAGGAATATCTTGCGCATCTGTTTTTCCGGTGGCTGTGCTCATATGCCCTCCTTTGAATTTTTCTTTTTTTCTTGAATTCAGCCTTCCATGTATTTCTTGAAGGTCTTGCCGCTGAACCATGTCATTATCAGGGCCCAGAGGATGATGAATCCTATCATCAGGGCGACCGCGAGCGAATAGCTGCCCAGTATATTGGGCAGATACACGTCTCGTATGTTTTGCGAGCCGTAGGGCGCGAAGAAATGTTTGAACCAGGATTCCTCGCGCATCGGGAACAACCATGAGGACACGCAGATGAGGGTCAGAAGGCCGACCCATATCTTTACCTGACCCTCGGCCGTCCTCCAGAGGCTGTCGCTGACGCAGGCCCCGTTGAGCGACATTCCTAGACCGAACAGAATTCCCCCCAGCACCACGCCGATTCCGGCCGGGCTGATGGCAAAAATCTCAGCGTAAGCCAGGTCAGGATTGGCCACGGCGAGCAGTTTCATGGGCAGAAAACCAAGTATCAGCAAGATATAAAGGAGCGCCATCGCCCTGGACATGTCCGCGAACCCCGAAAGGAACGGTTCACGGTAGGCATGGGCAAAGCACATGCTCCCGCGCTGCATCGCGAAACCGGTCAGGGCCGCCGCTGCAAAGGACAGCGCCAGCGCCGGATAGCCCATATTGCCGAACCTGAAGAGCACGAGGATACTTATCGCGATGAACACCAGGGCCAAGTGCGGCTGGTATTTTATGGAATTGGGCTCACCCCCGTCGGCCGTCTCGGGGAGCTTGGGCCATATGGTCCTTGTCTTTTCGAAGTGCATCAGCGGCTTGTAGCCCGCTCCGTCAGCGTAGGCGAGTTGAGCCGCCATTCGTCGTTTTTCCATCCATACGATGACCTTTGCCCCGTAAAAGGACCCTATGGTCATTCCTATGATCATGAGAATCGCCTGCATCCCCATGGCGCCGGTGTTCGTGCAGCTTGCAAGCGGGCAACCGAACATGAAGATGGTTCCGAAGCCCATAAGCAAGCCGCCGCTGAAGGCAAGGCCGTATTCGCTCTTGTCGTTGGGCACTTTGAGGGCGAATTCTTTGGCCAGCAGGGCTGCTGTAAGGCCTCCAAAGAGGATGCCGAGCATGGTCCCAACGGTGGGTTCAAGGATGGGATTAGGCAGCTGTCTGAAAAAATTTACCGTGCCGTCAGGCCAGATGTAGCCGCTGAACGGGTAATGTGGAAGCCCTATCTTTCCCAGGAAATTGTTGATCAGGCCTCCCAATTCCTTTAACCCGAGGAAGGTGCCGATCGGCTTCGACTGGTCATAGGGATTTATCCCACTGACCGTCCTTGCCAGCGACCAGACCGCAATTGCATAGGTCATGATGCCGGAGATTGCCATAAAAATGGCGGCTAGCCAGAGGGGCCATTTTTCACGTAGGAATTTTTTATTCCAGTCCTTCAACCAAGCCCGTACTCCGAAATCGAGCTCATCCATGGGTCTTTCCCTCCTTTCCTAACAACCGCCCACACCGGCCGGAAGGAGCATGAACGGGATAAACCCCCTGCCCAGCTCTTTTTTTGTTTCTGCATCCACCATGACAACCAGCATGTCGAATTTTCCCAAGGGCATGCCGGGCGGACAGGAGAACTCCGCCATGGACTGGGCCATTCCGTCTGTGATCGTGACCGCGTTGGGGGCGATGCTTATTCCCATCTCGGCGTATTTCTTTGAAATGCCGAATTTCACATTCTTCCCATTTGCGTTTTGCAGCGAAAATTCAAACCGGAGGCTGGTGGCTCTGCCCAGGGCTATCTGCGCCCTGGTGATGCCCGGCCGGTTGGCGTGCCAGGCAAATTGCGCGCCCTGCGTTACGTCGGCCAACGCCGTTCGGACGCCCTTTTGGCCCTCGAAGCCTGTAAAAATAAGGCCCAAACCGATGATCGTACATGAAACCAGATAGATTAACCTGAACCCAGGTTTTGCCCGTTTTCGCATGTTCCCTACCTCCTTGTGTTGTATTTTCTGATTTGTTCCTGACCGGAGCCGTCTGGCACATACATTCCGAGTCAGCAGGCAAAAGTATGTAAGGTATTTTGCCAGTCTGGATTTTTACCTTTTTTATGGCGTCAAAGGCCTGGATGCAGAGGTCGTGCCTGCCAAGGGGCACTCCCTGGTGGATGTTCAGCACCAGGTGTGACGCTGCAACATTGCCTTTCACATCGACCGTCTGTTCAAGCAAAGTGACACCCTCATCCCTGTCGTTCCAGGAGACGGCGAACCTTACTTTTGAAACTTCCTCTTTCACGACGAAGGAATAAAAGACGGTTAAAGGATGCTCACGAGTGACCCTTAAAGGAGGTCCGGAAGAAGTCTGCGCAGAAATGCCGGATGGAGTCACCACGCCCCAACTGAAAACGCCCCCTGCGGAAACGGCCGATGCAGTCAGCAGGATGGACAGCAAAAAGAAAGGACAGACGGCGGACACGGCTGCTCTTGGAAGTATCTCTTCACATGTCTTAACTATTGCCGTAGACATCCTCTTGTTCATTTCCCTCCGGTCCTCAGAAGACCAGGTCCTGGGATTGCGCTTTGGCGTCGTCAGGGGCCTGCATATGTATCTTTGTCTTGGCGAGCGTCTTGAGTGGCGCATCCAAAGGCGGAAGCATAAACCCCAGCGCCAGAAGGGCCATGATTACGGCTACCCAAAGCCATGGCAGGGTCAAACCCTCTTTTGTTTCACCGCTCATCGTTCAGCACCTCCTTTCTCTTTGGAATTGGTTATTAAGCCGGAAGTAAATCTTTCCTCTGCATCCGTGATCCGTGCAGATTCCATGCCCTTTGTAACCCGGATTTCTACATGCCCTTTGTAATCCTGGTTTCTAAGAGAAAAGAACAGAAGATGACGAACCGGTGCTCCACCCAGTCGCTCACGTCATACAGGGGCGTGAGTTCATGCGCTGCCGTCTTTAGCGCCGCCGGCCACCTTTCCCGGACGGTCGTGCGCCATTCCGAATGTGTCAGGGCTCCATTCATCTCCCCGGAGGGGGATGGCGGGGCTAGGAGCTAGAAAAATGCAGGATAAACGAGCACCCGATATGGCAAGCCAGGAGTTGCGGATGAGGAAAGCCGAAGCCGATCAGGTTGGTGGAAAAGGCATTTCAAAATGCAAAATGCCTTCATTTTGAAATGAAAGCGAGCGGAAGAAACCGGTGGGCATGATGTCAGCTTATTACTTTTCTCCAAATGGATGTGACGGTGCCAAGGGCTGCGGCCGCTCCGCTCTTGCCTTCCCGCTGTCAAATGTGTACCGGGGTCTTTGGAGGAGCAAATGACGGGGTCATCAGCCATCATCTTCGCCACCGAAGCCGGAACTCAATAGGAAGACTTTGAAATACTTGACGCTGTGGAAAAAACGCCATTTGAACGGCTTCACTGACGGAGACACGAATGGGCCGGTTTGAGATTGCAGCAGGGAAAGTCTGTCCTGACGTAGTGAACTCTTATTTGGGAAATGACAAGAAGGCGGCTGGAGGTCTGCCGCCACGAACATCGGCATAGGGAATGATTTTGGAATAAACGTGGAGAGCGGTCGAATTTTTGGTTGGAAGGCTATTGAGATTTCAATATGTTTCGGCAAATTGAGAAGGCGCGTCCAAGGGCGGCAGCATGAACTCCAGCGCCGGAAGGGCCATGATCACAGATCCCCAAACGCCATGGCAGGTCAAACTCCTTTTGCTTCACCGCGTCATCGTTCGGCATTCTCGCTTTCGCGATCGATTTTCCAGTCGGGAGTAAATCTCATCTCTGCATTTACTGCAGAATTCACGCTTCTTGTAATCCGTGTCTGTAAGATTGAAAGAGAGGAACATGACGCACCTGTGTTCCGTGCAGTGGCTGAGGCCGTAAGTGTGTCCGAGCTCGTGTATCGCCGTTTTTACAGCCCTTCCGGCAATCTTTCCGGGAGCAGCCCCTTTGGTGCAGAAGCGGTAAAGAGAGATTACCGATACCCGTGATTCAGGGTCAGCAAAACCAAAGACGTGATTCACTCCAGGGTGGGAGAGGTCAGTATTCGTGACTCCAAGCACCCTTTCAAATTCGATGCGAAAAGGGTACAGGCGCTTGATTACGTCTGAGGCGGCCGATCGCTGGACTCCACCAAACTCCTTCCTTTTGCTGCGCTCCTCAATTATTGTGATTTCCTCACCGAATGCGGTCTCAGCGGCATCCCGTATGTTCTCGATGATCGAGGGGCTTACCCTGCCGAGCGAGACCAGGGCGATGGCGCCGTTCATGCTCCTTTCCTCCTGGAAAACTTGCTCATCCATAATAATTAGCCGGTCTGAGATACTGAATAACCTTCTGGGCTAAGGCTTGAGAGGCGGGGCAGGGCATAGCTTGCATTCAAACCAGGGAAATCTCCGACAATGGGCCGTCCCCAATATGTTGAACCGGAAGGCAGTGCTTGGATTTAAAAGGCACCGACGGTAAACAGCGACGCGCTGCCCGCGAAAATCCGTTGGTCCCCGACGGATCAGAGAAAAACAGGTCAAAGCGAGGCCTGTCGTCGATGAAAATGGCATCCCCCTTGTCGCTCATTTATCCGTTGTGAACCGGCACGATAGCGTTTGCCTCGACTCTCTCCCAAGGGAACTGGACAATCTGTAAAAATTGCATTTCAAAATGCAAAGAATATTCACTTTGAAATGTTTTGAGCGGGGAGTCGGGTGAACATGTGGATTCAGTTTTCCAGGTTCAGCTTTTTTAATTTTCTCCAGAGGGTGGTGATGCTGATGCCGAGGGCTTCGGCCGCTTTTGCCTTCTGGCCGTCAAATGCCAACAAGGCTTTTTGTATGAGCAATTTTTCCGCTTCCTCCAGTCTGAAGACGCCCGGATGCTCAAAGGGGTCGGCCCGGTGTTTCCTTTTCAGGATTCCCTTTGGTAGGGACCTCAAATTGATCTCTTTGGAGTTTTCGACGACCACGGCGTGCTCGATGCAGTTTTCGAGCTCCCTGACGTTCCCCGGCCAGGGATATTCCGCCAAGGCGGTCATCGCCTTCGGGGAGAAAGAAGTTATCTCCTTCGAGAACTTTTCGCGGTATTTGGAAAGGAAATGGTGGGCAAGACAGGGGATATCGTTCCTTCTGTCCCGCAGGGGCGGGACTGAAAGGGCGATTATATTGAGGCGGTAAAACAGGTCACTCCTGAACCTGCCTTCCTCTGCTTCTTTGGCAAGGTCTGCGTTACAGGCAGCGATGACGCGCACATTTGCCGTCATGGGCTCAACGCCGCCCACCCTCATAAAGTTCCCCTCCTGCAGTACTCTCAGCAATTTTATCTGCAGAGAGTGGGAGGCGTTGTTGATCTCGTCAAGGAAGATCGTGCCTCGGTTGGCCACTTCGAAAAGCCCTTTTTTTCGGGCGGAAGCGCCTGTAAAAGAGCCTTTTTCATATCCGAAAAGCTCCGCCTCTATGAGTGTGTCAGGAAGAGCGCCGCAATTGATCGGCAGAAATTTTTCTTCAACCCTTGAGCTTAGCCTGTGGATGAGATTGGCAATCATCTCCTTGCCTGTCCCTGTTTCCCCCTGGATAAGCACCGTCGTGTCCAGC
>JARRJE010000120.1:0-1116 GCA_037379765.1 Deltaproteobacteria bacterium | reverse complement strand
ATCGCCCTGGTTGAACCTACAAAATCAAGGCCGAAGGATCTTTCAAGGCGGATCGAGAGCTTCAGGTTCTCATTGACTAGCCGGTGGTATTCCGCCGCCCTCTTCACCGTGAGTAAGAGAATGTCGGGATCGAAAGGTTTCTGTAAGTAGTCATAAGCCCCCTTTTTCATGGCCTCAACGGCGGAATCAACCGTCGCAAAACCCGTGATCATGACAACGGGTGCGCAAGGATTTTCCTCTTTTGCGCAGGACATGACGTCCATGCCGTTGAGGTCGGGCATTTTAAGATCGGTGAGGATAACGTCAAAGGCGTGCTCTTTGATTAGGGGGACGGCATTCCTGCCATCAGGGCTGCAAGTGACACTGTAGCCCTGATCTTCAAGGAGTTCCTTGATGAAGCCCCTCATCCTGAAATCGTCTTCGACTATGAGGACTCTGAACAAAAAAACTACCTCGCTAGCCGGCTTTGGGCTCCGCCGCCGGAAGAGTAAAGATGAACTCCGTTCCTTTCCCGATCTCGCTACTGACGCGAATTGAGCCCTTGTGCTCCTTGATAATGCCTGAACATATCGATAGCCCCAGTCCAACGCCTTTGCCGATCGGTTTTGTGGTAAAAAACGGGTCAAATATGCCGGGAAGTATATCTTCAGGTATTCCAGGACCGTTATCCGCTATTCGAACCTGAATGTAATCGTTTTCGCGGCCGGCCATTATCGAGATTGCCTTGTTTTTTCTGTCTATTCCTTCAAAAGCCTGGATCGAATTGAGGAGCAGGTTCAATACCACGAGCTCTATTTGGAGCGGGTCCGCACGCACAATGGGTTTTTGGGCAAGCTCGGTATCGATTTTTATCTTCTGTGCACTAATTCTGGTTTGGAGGGTGCGGATGGTCTTCTTGATAATTTCATGTAAGGGCACATTTGAAAACGAGGGGACGGATTGACGGGAGAAATCCAGAAGCCCCCTTATGATCTCGCTGCCTTTTTTTGCCTGTTCCACAATGATCTCAAGCTTCCCTCTGTGCTCCGGCCCCAAGCCGGACTGCTTGTCCTGCAGCAGAAGGGTCGCATAGCCGATGATATTGCCGAGCGGATTGTTCAACTCATGGGCTATACC
>JARRJE010000119.1:0-9234 GCA_037379765.1 Deltaproteobacteria bacterium | reverse complement strand
AGAGGGCACGGTCTGGCAGGAAAACGGCAAATGGATGTTCCGGGGTATCGATCAGGGAGTGGAGACCCTTCAGGGCAAGTCACCACCGCTCGACGGTTACGTGACCATCGAAGGCCGCCCGCTCCAGAAAAGCTCCCGGCCTGACTTGCGGCCCTTTAATAAAAAGGAGTTGGCCCGCATCCTCCGGGTGGGGCAATGCCTGCCTTGCCACAACCGATATGATGATCCGGCTTACCGGAACTACAGTCCGGGGAAGGTGTGCCCCCGGAACGGGGGACCGCCGCCACGTCAGAAAACCGTGCACCGGCGGGAAGCGAAATCGCAGCACGACGGCTCAAAAGAGGGAAAAAAGAGGAAGCCGCCGTCAGATCCGTGGCCAGCCCTGATCCCGGGAAATGAGAGCACTGCTCACGGTGCCAAGGGCTCCGGATGTTGAAAGACCCGCCAGGGCGAATCAACATCGGCACCAGACTGGCACATTGTTTTTATGAATGTCGCTGCTGTGAAAAATATATTGCTCATTAAAAGAGCTGGCGTCTTTTGGCAGGCGTCGCCATTGAATCAAAAGGGAAGGAACCCATGCTCATCACCCCCGTACAGATTGATTCCTCGGAAGGCCGAACCCTTCTGGCCAATCTGGAGGACCGTTTCCAGCTGGCCGACCCCCGCTGCCGGGAGGCGGTGACCGAGATCATCGACCGCATCCGCCGGGAGGGCGATGAGGCCCTGCTTGACTATATTCGCCGCTTTGACGCTCCCCGACTCACCAGGGAGCAGTTGCGGGTGAGCGCCGAGGAGATAGAGGCTGCAAAAGGATTGGTGGATGCGGAATTCCGGGAGGCTCTGGCCCGGGCCATCGAGCGCATCCGTACCTTCCACGAGCGGGAGCAGGAAGAATCCTGGATCGTCACCCGGGAGGATGGCACCATAACCGGCCGCCTGGTGCAGCCCGTGGCGGCGGCCGGCCTCTACGTGCCGGGTGGAAAGGGGGGCTCGACGCCGCTGGTCTCCTCTGTGCTGATGAACGGCATCCCGGCCGCCATTGCCGGTGTGGAACGGCGGGTGATGATGACCCCGCCCGACCCGGAAGGCCGAGTACACCCCGCCCTGCTCGTGGCCGCCAGCGAGATTGGCATCACTGAGATTTACAAGGCGGGGAGCGCCTGGGCCATTGCCGCCCTCGCTTACGGGACGGAATCTGTGCCCCGGGTGGACGTCGTCGTCGGCCCCGGCAACCAATACGTCACCGAGGCCAAGCGCCAAGTCTCCGGCCGAGTGCGGATCGACATGATCGCCGGCCCCAGCGAGGTGCTGATCGTTGCCGATGAAGCCGCCCGCCCCGAGCTCATCGCCGCCGACATGCTGGCCCAGGCCGAGCACGATCCCCAGGCCCTGGCCATGCTGGTCACCACCAGCAGCGAACTGGCCGAAAGGGTCAATGACGAATTGGAGCACCAGCTGGCCGACCTCAGCCGGCAGGAGATTGCCCGCACTTCGCTCACCGAGCGTGGGATGATGCTGATCGCGGCCACGGTTGCCAAGGCGGTGGCCACGGCCAATCGCCTGGCGCCCGAGCACCTGGAACTGATGGTGGCCCGCCCCTTTGAATGGCTGCCCAAAATCCGGCACGCCGGGGCCATTTTCCTCGGGGAACACACCCCGGAATCCGCAGGCGATTACCTGGCCGGGCCCAATCATGTGCTGCCCACCATGGGCACGGCCCGCTTCTCTTCCGCCCTTGGGGTCGAAACCTTCATTAAAAAATCGAGCCTCATTTCCTACTCTCGGGAAGCACTGGCCGCCGACGCCGCCCACATCCAAAAGCTTGCCACCCTGGAAGGACTTACGGCTCATGCCCGCTCTGTCGCCATCCGCACCTCGTAAGCGTCCGCAGGCACCACATCTGCCCGCGGTTGGAACTGTCAGCATACGGATGTATAGCTGACAGCTCCGCCTGCGGACATCTGCGGCACTTGAGGCCGCTTACGGGACTGGCTAAAACCAATCGGTGCCCATACTCTTTCAACTGGTTTTTCTTTTTCTTATGAGCCGTTCCGATGATGACACTGCCGCCCTGCTTTTCACTGGCGCGGAACGGATGGGGCTTGCTCTCGCCCCGGAGGTCTGCGACCGGCTGGGCCGTTATGCCGCCGAACTTGCGAAATGGAACCGGCGGATAAACCTGGTGGCGGCCGCGCCGATCGCAAAGATCATTGAAAAGCACTTCCTCGATTCTCTCACCCTTCTGCCGCTGCTCACCGAACAGCCCTCTCCTGATTTGCTCGATGTGGGCACCGGTGCCGGCTTCCCTGGTCTGGTCCTCAAAACGGCGTTTTCTGAGCCTGCCGTGACCCTGATGGAGCCCCGCCAGAAACGGGCTGCCTTTCTTCGCCATATCATCCGCACCCTGAATCTTCGGGAGGTGACGGTCGTCGAGGCAAGGCTGACTGCCGGGGGCGGGACCTCTCTGCCGCAGGCAGGCTATCATCTAATCACCTCGCGGGCCCTGAGCGAGATCGCCGCGTTTCTTTCCCTTGTTTCCTCATATTGCCTGCAGGGCGGCCGGGTGGTCTGCATGAAAGGCAGCCGATGGCGAGAAGAGCTGGAAAAATGGCAGCAACAGGAACAAGGGGAATTTGAGCTGATCGAGACCCGGCATTGCCGCCTCCCCTTTTCGAATGATTACCGGTGTCTTATGATTTTCCGGAGATCTACCGGCTGAGAAATCAACTTCCGGCGCCCTGCTTGAGGCAGCTTCTGAACTTGAGTTTGGCAGGCCTTAACTATACGGTGCCGGAAAAATCCTCTGCCTACTTCAGACCTCTGATGAGCAGCATCCTAACTTTCTTGGAATCGAGCTCCAGGGCTCCTTCGAAGTCTCGGGAAAATTCCCGAACCCGGGACCATTTCAGATGGCTTTGCCAGCCTGGCACTGAGAGGGGATTTGCTGAGCAGTTTGCTCATCTCTTCCTTATAGGCCCTCGCTACGAGAGCCGGTTGCGATAATCCTCGTAGCCGAATTTTCTGACGATGGTCGTCTTTCCGGTCTCCGGATCGTGGATGCCGATGCTGGGCAGGCGCACGCCGTTGAAGGTATTGTTCTTGACCATAGTGTAGTGGGCCATGTCGAGGAAGACCAGCTTCTGGCCGATCCGTAAAGGCTCAGGGAATGAATAGTCGCCTATCACGTCGCCGGCAAGACAGGTGAGACCGCCGAGCCGGTAGGTGAAGGGATGTTCCCCGGGCCGCCCGGCTCCCACAATCTCGGGCCGATAAGGCATCTCGAGGACATCCGGCATATGGGCTGCAGCCGAGGTGTCGAGAATGGCGATCTCCATTTCGTTCCGGATGATATCGAGCACCGAGGCCACCAGTACCCCGGCATTGAGGACAACCGCCTCGCCCGGCTCCAGGTAGACCTGAACGCCGTACCGTTCTCTAGTTCTGAGGATTAGCTTTTTCAGGAGATCTACATCATAGTCCTGCCGAGTGATGTGGTGCCCCCCTCCGAAGTTGAGCCACTGCATTTGCCCCAGGAAGGGCCCGAACTTCTCTTCCACCGCTGCCAGGGTTCGAACCAGGACATCCGAAGTCTGGCCGCAGAGGGCGTGAAAATGCAGACCCTCGATCCCGGCCAACTGCTCCGGGCGAAACTGCTCGGTCACAACCCCCAGTCGGGAGAACCGGGTGCAGGGGTCGTAGATGGGGGTCTTCACCTCCGAGTGCTGCGGGTTGATCCTGATGCCGCAAGAAATGCGCTTGCCGTTTGCAGCGACCCGTTCCCGGAAACGGACCCACTGAGAGAACGAGTTGAAGACCAGATGATCGGCATACCCGAGGAGCTCGTCGAATTCATCATCCCGGTATGCCGGGGCGTAGACGTGCACCTCCCGGCCGAATTCCTCGAAGGCCAACCGCGCCTCGTCGAGCGAACTGGCGGTGGCCCCATGCAGATACTGCCGGATCATGGGAAAGAGACTGAACATGGCGAAGCCTTTGAGGGCCAGCAGGATTCGACAGCCGGTCTCCTCCTGGACTGAGGCGAGAATCTTCAGGTTGCACTTCAGGGAGCCTGTATCGCAAATGTAGACCGGAGTCGAAAGCTCGGTGAGATCGAATTTCATGGTGCAGTCCGGTTGAAGAAAAGCCATTCCCTGGCAGAGGTTTTCACCAAAACGGAAGTGGACCCAAGTTACCCTATTTCAATAGAAATTGAAACGGATGACGCTCTGTTAACCCGGCCCACTTGCGGATATGTCGACAAGCCGAAGTGTTCCAAAAGATTGCCGCAGAAGTGAATTCCGTTCTCTTGGTACCTTTTACTAGTTAGGCTCCTAGTTCTTAGAATCTTTATTTTTTACGTTGACAAACCCTTTCTACTTGCCGATTATGGTGGAAGCTTGGCGCTGTCGGTCCTTCCGACGCCGGATTCCCCCAGCGGACCAGTCCGGTTTCCGGGGCAACGGAAGCGCCCTCACGAGGGGAAGAGAAACCTATGCTGTGGAGGAGCGAGGCTATGGAATAGACATATCAGGGATCAACCAGGAAGGATGGAGTGAGAACCATGCCCAGACGTAGAAATGGAAAATGGACGTGTTACATTCTTTTAGCGGCCGCGCTCCTGCTGACGCCGGCTGTGGTCAGCGCCGCCAATGACAGCCAGTCTGAAGTACAGGCCTCCGCCCAGGCCACCCCGCAGCTGACGACCGGCGACTGCATCAAATGCCACCCGGAACAGGTCAAGGACATTCAAACCATGGGCAGCGCCCACAGCACGGAAGTGACCTGTATGGATTGCCATCAGGGCCATCCACCCGCGGTCGCCGACAACATTCCCGAATGCAGCAATTGCCACGATGGCGAGGCCCATTTCAAGCTGGATGGCTGCCTTTCCTGTCACACCAATCCCCATACGCCTCTAGAGATATCTCTGAATGGCGAGATAACGAAACCCTGCCTCACCTGTCATACCGAGCAAATATCCCAGTTGCAGGAACATCAAAGCGCCCACAGCAAGTTCGCCTGCACCACCTGCCACGAGCAGCACGGTCCTCCACCGGAATGCCTGAATTGTCACCAACCTCACCTCGACGGTCAGACCATGGCGGACTGTACCTCCTGCCATAAGGCCCACATGCCCCTGCAGGTGACCTACAAGGAAGATATCCCCTCTAAATTCTGCGCTGCCTGCCACCCCCAAGTGTACGATCAACTCATCGCCAGCTCGGCCAAGCATTCTAAACTGGCCTGCGCTTTCTGCCATCAGGACAAGCACGGAACGGTGCCGCAATGCACCGATTGCCACGGCGTTCCGCATCCACAGGGTATCATGGCCAAATTCACTAAATGCGGCCAATGTCACGGCATTGCCCATAACCTGAACAAATAGGTAGGGCCATGAAAAAATGCATCTGTGGAGCAATGTCGATCATGGCCCTGCTCATCGTCGCTTCCGTATGTTTTGGTCAGGATACTGCCTCAGGGAGTCATCCCGATGCGTCTAGCGGGCAAAAACAACCGACTGGAAGTGATCTTTATGCCGTGGAACCTCCACCACTGACCGTAGCCCAGTGCGGCCAATGTCATGTTGGCATTTTCCGGAATCTCAAGGAAGCCGGCGGCAAGCATCGGTTCGACTGCCATCGGTGCCATCAGCAATTCCATGCCTACAACCCGGTCAAAAACAATTGGGCGGAGATCATGCCCAAGTGCCTCCGCTGCCATACCGAACCTCCGCATGGCAAGCAATTTACAAATTGCTCCTGCGGGAAGTGCCATACTCAGCAGAATGAGGAGCTCATCAAATTCCCGAGCGCCCACACCGAACAGGGTTGCTCCACCTGCCACGAGGTGCATGGCAAGATTCCGTCATGTCTGGATTGCCATGAGCCCCACTTGGATCAGCAGAAGATGGCCGATTGCCTCGGCTGCCATCAAGCGCATAAGCCATTGGACATTGTTTTTAACGGCGACGTGAACGCCGCTACCTGCGGCACTTGCCACGGCGACGTCTACGCCAAATGGAAGGCCACTACCAGCAAACATGGTCAAGTCAACTGTGCGGAATGCCACACCCGTCACGGGTTCATTCCCAAATGCACCTCCTGCCATGGCCAACCGCACGAAGCCAATATGTTGAAGAAATTCCCGGTCTGTCTTGATTGTCACATTGACCCGCACAATCTGCCGGTGAAGAAGTAGACCAAAGCGGCAACACAAAGAAAAAAGATGAAAAAGGGGGGAGCAAGCCGCTCCCCCTTTTTCATGGAGTCTTTTACGGCTCGCCCAGGCCCGGCTCTTCGGCGAGGAGCGGGAAGAAAATCCCGAAGGTCGTCCCTTGCCCCATCTCACTCAGAACGTCGATGAAGGCGCCGTTCTCGCGGACAATCCCATTGACGATGGCCAGCCCCAGGCCCGTGCCTTGTGAACGCTCCTTGGTGGAAAAAAAGGGTTCGAAAATATGGGGCATGTTGCTGGGCGGAATGCCGAAGCCGGAATCGACTACGGACACCATCATGTAAGAACCGGCCGGGATATCGCCGAATTGGCCCGGACGGCTTCGGCCCGGGTCGAGCCGCCTGCTTTCGATGCGCAGCACGCCCCCTTGGGGCATGGCATCCCTGGCATTGGTACATAGGTTGATGAGAATCTGCTCCACCTGATGGGGATCGGCCCGCACCGGCCGCTCATCTTCGGCCAAATTGCAGAAGAACTCAATTTCCTCGGGGAGCAGGGTCATGATGATATCGGTAACTTCTTTGACAAGGCTGTTCAGACGGATCGGTACCGGCCGGGCGATCTGACGGCTGCCGAAGGCCACGAGATTGGAGGTCATGTTCCTGCCCAGCTTGGCCGCCACCAGCATGTGGTTGAAATAATGCTTCGTTTGCCCGTTTTTGTTTTCGACTTCATCCTCCAGCAGATGGGCAAAGGTGGTGATGGAGGAGAGAATGTTATTGAAATCATGAGCCACCCCGGCGGCGAAATGACCCAGGCATTCCATTTTTTTGGCCTGGAGCAATTGCTCCTCGAGACCTTTCTTGTCGGTGATGTCCCGATTGCTGCCCCGCTTGCCCAGATACTTGCCATCGATGGAGATGTGGCTGCAGGAATGGGCCAGCCAGCGAATTTGCCCTTCCTTGGTGATGATCCGAAAGGTGCGGTCCTCCGCGGGCCCTTCTCCGGGGTCGAGAATGTGTTTCCTGATCAGGGCACGGTCATCCGGATGGACGATCTCGAAGAGCAGCTGCGGTCGAGCCAGGAAATCTTCACGGGAGTACCCGGTGATCCGCTGGCAGGAAGGAGAGATGAATGCAATCTCATTCTTCTCATCGATCCACCACTCGAAATGATGGGCGAACTCGGAGACGATCCGGAACTTCTCCTCGCTCTCGGCGACGGCCCTCTGGGACCTGGAAAGACTCCGGGTCAGGAGCAGGATTCCGCTGCTGCCGAGGAGCCACAGCAGAAGATGGGTGACAAGGATGCTGTGGCGGCTGGAAGCGGCGACCTGCTCGAAAGGCGCCATCGGCACCGCGATGCTCATTCCGCCTCGGATGTCGCCTACTTGGTATCCCCGCTCCGCATGGCAATTCAGACATTCTTTCTCGGTCACATAGGGAACCAGCAGCCGCAGATAGGACTCCCCCCCGATTTCGGTGATCTTGCTTTCTCCGCTCCTTCCCTTCCCAAAAGAAAGCAGCGCTGCCCGCTCCCATTTGTCCGGCCGATTTTCCGGATCGAGAGGATGGAGGCTCACGGTCCGGTTCACTGCCGCCAATTCCGGCGAATGTCGGCGGAGGAGATCAAAGACCTGCTGGGTCATGCGGAGAGGGGTGATCTTGGCGAACAGGGGGCCGTGATCAAGGGTGAGGCTCACGCTGTTCAGCATCCGGAAGGGATCAGGAGAGTGCTGTGCGGAAGCCGCTGCATAGACGCCACCCTGAAGCGAATTCCAGCGCCAGTAAGCGAGATTGTATGCGAGGATGGTCCGCGCCTCACTTCGGGCCTTGTCGATGGTGTCCCGGTGGTTCGCGTAAATATTCCACCCCGCGGAAGCGGCAATCAACAATGTCCAGCCGCCCAAAAGCCAGAAAGAAAATTTTCGAGTGCCGAATTTATTCCTGAATTTATAAAGGGACATCAGGCCATCAGCAATTCCGGTTTCGCCGGCGGCATAGAAGGACTAGGGGGATCAAATGAATTTGACCCCGACCCGGATTCCTTCCCGGGAATCGGCCGTCCAGATGACCTGGCCCCTGGTGGAGGGACCGGGAAGATTGCCGGCGCCGATGAATTTCAGAATCTGGCCGAGCTCTATGGGCTCTTTGGCGAAAAGCCCCATGCCGTTAGGACTGACATCGGTGATCATGGCAGTTCTTCCGCCATCTCCTGGACATAATTCCCCCTGGATCTCGAAGCGAATCTCCGCCTCTACCGCCTCCTTCTGCCGCTTTTGGCTTCTCTTTTCCTTCATCGGCTGATTCCCAAGTCAAAAGACACCCATTTTTTTATCCGCATTTCCAGGAGATTATACAGACCTTATATAAACTGACAAGAAAAACCGGCCCTTCATCTCGCACGCTTGGACCGTCCATTCATCCTGGCATGCTTTTTTCGCTGGTGCGGTGCCCTAAAGAAACCCTTTAAGGTGCTTCCACAAAAAGCCATACCCCACCCAAAAATGACTCAATCACGGCTGGTATCGGCTTCTTGCGATGCTATAGCTACTTCGATTTGATTCCCATTTTCTTGAGCCGATAGCGCAGAGTGTCGAGAGTGATGTGGAGGAGTTCGGCTGCCCGGCGCTGATTGCCGGCCGCAAGCTTGAGGGCGGTGCGGATATAACGTTCTTCCATGGAGCCGAGAGAAAGGCTGCCGGACACGTCCTTCCCGTCCCCCAGATCGGCTTCTATCTGGAGCTGAGGCTGGAGCAGGAGGCTCGCGGAGATCTCCTGGGCGGAGATGACGTCGCAGTCAGTAAGAACCACCAGCCGTTCGAGCAGATTCTTCAACTGCCGGATGTTTCCGGGCCAATGGTACTCCCGCAGCAACTTCAGCCCCGCCTCTTCCAGCGTTTTCACCGGGACTCCGTACTTGCGGCAAAAAGAGCTCAGGAAATGGCGGGCCAGAAGCGGGATGTCCTCGGGCCGCGCTTGCAGAGGCGGCAGCTCGATGGTGGCCACGTTCAGCCGGTAGTAGAGGTCGAGCCGGAACTTTTTCTCCTGCACCAGG
>JARRJE010000118.1:0-10621 GCA_037379765.1 Deltaproteobacteria bacterium | reverse complement strand
ATTGGCAGAGGAAATTGGTCAGTCCTTTCGGGCCCACCAGGCCTACCTCAGCTGTCAAGACCTTCAGGCGTTTGCAAGGGTCGGCTTGGCGGGCCGTTGTCGGCGAACCTTTCTTATTGTTTTCGTTTATTTTCTCTTTCACTAGGCTCTCGCTGTTATGATATTCTTATTCTTGTCGCCGGGAAAATTCCGGACGGCACGAACGTTTTGAGGCGGGTCGGCAGGGGGCAGCCACTCATTTTCTGCTACCATTTTTTGTTTTTCATTTCAACGAGAAGTCAGGCATACAGCCTTTTTTTCCCCTTGACTCTCCCCCGCAATGGCACTATGATCACCGGTTTTGGATGGAAAGATCGGCGGATTATTTTCATCGCCCGAAAAGATATCGACTGCCTGAATGTTTACCGAACGGAATTTTTTCATACTCAATTCATCTTGAAAAGGAGGAACGACTCATGTCTGTTTACGTTGTCGGCCATTCAAGCCCTGATACCGATTCCGTTGCCGCGGCCATCGCCTTTGCGAACTACCTTAAGGCAACCGGCACCGATGCGGTTCCCGTCGTCCAGGCGACCGAGCTGAACCCGGAATCCAAGCTGGTTCTGGACAGGTTTGGCTTGGCCCAGCCCGAGGCCTTGACTGATGCAGCCGGTAAAGAGATGGCCCTGGTTGACTTCAGCGATATCGCCCAGGCCCCGGCCAATATCGGTGATGCCGAGGTCGTTGCCATCGTCGATCACCATAAGATCGGCGACATTACCACCGGCAGCCCCATTCTCTTCTACGCCAAGCCGGTCGGCTGCACCTGCACCGTGCTCCATGAGATGTACAAGAACAACAACGTTGATCTGCCCAAGAACATCGCCGGCGCCATGTTGAGTGCCATCTTGAGCGACACGGTCAATTTCAAATCGCCGACCTGCACCGACGAGGACAAGGCCGCTGTTGCCGCCCTGGCTCAGGCTGCCGGTGTAAGCGACACCGATTCTCTGTTCATGGACATGCTCAAAGCCAAATCCTCCATCGACGGCGTGCCGATTCGGGACCTCATCTTCCGCGACTACAAGGATTTTGATATGGGTGGTAAGAAGGTCGGCATCTGCCAGCTGGAGCTCGCCACTCTCGATCAGGTTGCCGGTATCCGGAGCGACTTGGTGAAAGGGCTCCAGGAAGTCAAGGGCGAAGGCCGCCACACTGTGATCATGATGCTCACCGACGTGGTCAAAGAAGGCTCCGAGTTGCTTGTGTTCTCCGATGAGCCGGCCGTCGTCGAGCAGGCCTTTAACGGAAAGCTCAGTGATAATACCATGTATGTGGACGGGATGATGAGCCGCAAGAAGCAGACCGTGCCGCCGTTGCAGAAAGCCTTCGGCGCCTGATCGCTTCAATAGCGTCCTGATTTTGAGTAAATAAAGCCCCGGCGATTTTCGTCGGGGCTTTTATTTTTCGGTCAAAACCACTTGCCTATGGCAGTGGTGTGGCGTGGATGCAACGGCCCCACTCCTTAGGCGAAACTCTTATCCTGTTGATCCACTATTATTTTCTAAACCTTCCTTGGAATACGAGCGGGTCAATTGAATGTCCATGCCTCCGATTGATAGGCCTCACTCCGGATGTGCGGCCCTTTTCAGATCCCTTTGAAAATCGAAGTCGTCATCCTGCTCCGGGGTGTGACAACGTAGGCAAACTTCGGCAGCGGGTCGGCGGCGTACCTGATTCCGCTTGGGAGCCTGCGCGTGTTTACCGCCCGGACCGTGGCACATTTCACAGCCCACGGTCCGCCTGCCTTCGGACAAGGCGAGGGCTGCGGCCGTCTCTTTCTGGATGCCGGTGACGTGGCAGGGCAGGCAGTTCAGATTGAATTGCTGCTTCTTAACCGTCAACGTTCGGTAGGAACCGGCATGTTTGGTCTTTTGCCAGTTTTTCGTCTCTAGTGGGTGGCAGCGGGCGCATGCCTGCCAGCCCACATAGGAATGGTCCCCGCCTGCTGCCCCCGCCCTCTGCTGCGCTGCCTGTCTGCCGAGCCGATTGATCTCCTGACGGATTTCGCTGACGACTGCCTCCACTTTCGGCTCGTCCGGCACCGAGCTCTCCATGGCCAGAAAACGGTTTTGAAAAGAAGAGATCTTGTCCTTATCCGATTCCAGGGTGGCGATCTCTTCAGCCAGGCCCTTTTTTTCTTCCTGGAGAGCAGCTGTTTTCGGCAAGTGGCGGAGTTGCCAGTTGAGACGGTCGAGGGCGCGCTTCCGGTCAAGAAGGACTGCTGCCGGCCTGCGGCCCCAGTCGGGCCGGCCTTGCCAGTCCAGGCTGAGCATGCCGAGATACTTACCCTGCTTGGCGGTCCGACAGATCAGGCTTTGGTGAACGAGTTCCGGGGGTTGATTGGTGCCATTGCCCCTTGTCTGGATGATCAGGTTGATGGCAGGCAAGGTGGCGGTGATCTCCTCGATCTGTTGCCGATCGATATCGGCAAGCAGAATGATGAAGTCGGTTTTTGGCTCCAGCTCGGTCACCACCGCAGGAAGCGCCTCCCTCCAGGGCAGGATGACGCCGTCAGCTGGCGGCGGCCCGCCGGTGCCGGTAAGACCGATGACGCCGACGGTGAGAGATCCGACTTTTTTGATGAGGCGAGGCAAGAAGAGCGGCTTGTGGTCGGCCTGATCCATCAGATTGGCGCTGAGCCACCTGAACTTGGAATCCTTTGCCATCCGACGTAGGAAGGGAAGGCCGCCGGCCAGATCGTAACGGCTCACGCCGACCGCATCATAGCCCATCAGGTTGTAAGCCTTGACGATTCCCCGGGCGGTAGCCTTGGCTGGGGCTTCCTGGGCCGGGGGCAGCGGCATCTCATCGAACAGCAGGGCGCCGCCATCCAGAGTCAGAATCGGTGCTGAGGTTTCCTTTCGCAGTTCCTTCAGTTGATACGCCTTTTTGGACAGACCGCCCAATTGCCGGCTTTTTCAGCCGCAAGGCGCGGTCTCTCCGTGGACGTCGTTGGAATAGAGCAGGACGAAATTCCCTTCGGCGGCCCTGGCCGGGTGAGGCAGAAGAAGCAGGAAAAGCAGGAGGGACAGCCCGCTGCGGAAATGGTTCATTTCGGCGATTCTCCTTTTGTGCCGGCGATTGTTTTCTTTTTATTCAGGATTTCGCGCCATTTGGCAAGCCGGTCCTTGACTACCGCCTCATAGCCCCGGTTGGTCGGTCGGTACCAGGTGGTGCCGTGAAGATCGGAGGGGAGATGTTCCTGGGGAATCAAGGCCTCCTCCTCGTCATGAGCATAACGGTAGCCTCGGCCGTAACCGAGTTCCTTCATCAACCGCGTTGGGGCATTGCGGATATGCAGTGGAACCGGTAGACTGCCGGTTCGCTCGATGTCCTTCCGCACTTGCTGGTAAGCGACATAGGCGGCATTGCTCTTGGGAGCGGTGGCGAGATAGAGAACCGCCTGGACCAGGGCCAACTCTCCTTCCGGTGTTCCCAGTATGTGATAGCTCTCCCGGGCATTGAGGGCTATCGCAAGGGCCTGGGGATCGGCGTTGCCGATGTCTTCGGAAGCGAAACGGATCAGCCGCCGGGCCAGATAGAGGGGCTCCTCCCCGGCGGCGAGCATCCGGACGAGCCAGTAAAGGGCACCGTCTGGGTCGCTGTCGCGCAAACTCTTGTGAAGAGCGGAAATCAGGTTGTAGTGCTCCTCGCCGGCCATATCGTAGCGCAGGCTCTTGTGCTGAATCGCCTCTTCAATGGTGGCCAGGGAAATGGTGGTGCGCCGTCCGCCAGGTCCCTGTGGACCAAGCGAGGCGGCAATCTCCAGGCTGTTGAGGGCGTTGCGGGCATCGCCGTCTGCCGTGTTGAGCAGATGATCGAGGGCGGCTGGCTCCATGGCCACTTCAAGCTCTCCCAGTCCGCGCTCCCGGTCATCGAGGGCCCGCTCGACAATAATCCGCAGGTCTTCCAAGCCAAGAGGCTCGAGCACCAGCACTCGGCACCGGGAGAGCAGGGGGGCGATCACCTGGAAGGAGGGGTTTTCGGTGGTGGCGCCGATCAGGGTGATGAGGCCGTTCTCCACGTGGGGGAGAAACGCGTCCTGCTGGCTCTTGTTAAAGCGGTGGATCTCGTCAACAAAAAGGACGGTGGCTCCGCTGTCTTCCTGGCGTCGTTTTCCGGCCTGGGCGATAATCTGGCGGATTTCCTTGACGCCCGCCAGCACCGCTGAAAAAAAGACGAAGTCGGCGCCGCTGGTCCTGGCCAGAATGCGGGCCAGGGTGGTTTTACCGCTACCCGGCGGCCCCCAGAGGATGAGCGAAGGCAGGTATTTCTCCCGTATCAGTCGGCGAAGCAGCCGACCTTCCTTCAGGAGATGCTCCTGGCCCACGAATTCCTCGATGGTCCGTGGCCGCATTCGTTCGGCAAGGGGAGTGTGGTCCTGGGCGGTTGCCATGGTTTGACAATCAACAGGGGAGTGTTGAGCTTCGAAGAGTCAAAATCTAGGTCTTCCCCCAGTGGCGGGCGCTCATCTCCGGAGATTCAAGATGCCACCATCGCCCGCATCATGTCGGCAGCGTTTTCCGCATGGTCGGCGATTTGGCCGATGATGTCAACGGTCGTGAGCTGATGGTGGAGCTGGATCGGATCGGTGGTCCCCTTGAATACCATGTGCTTGAGGCTCATCTCCAAGGCATCCGCCTCGTGCTCCATCTGACGGATGTCGTAGATCACCTGTTTGACCCGGTTGCGGTTTCGGTCGTCTTTATGAGTAAAGAAGTTGTCCGCCTCCACTAACAGGCGCGGCAGCAAATCGGAGGTTTCGCAGCATTTATCGAAAAGGGCCAGTAGGGTCTTTCCGTGCTCGGCGCAACGGCATTCCATGAGCGAAAGCCAGTCCATCAGGGTCTGGGCGTCGTCCGCGATCTTGTCCTGCTCTTTGATGAAGGCGAAAAGCTCGAACTTGTCGATCGGCATGATGATGCCCTTGGGAAGATGGCCGCGGATGTTGCGTTTGATAGCGTCGGCTTCGTGCTCCTTCTGGGAAACCTGGAGTGAGATCTCGGCAAATTGTTTGCTCTCGCCGGCAATGTATCGCTCCAGACCCTGCCTGGCAAGACTTAGACACCGGTTGGCGATCTCGGCATGGCGCTCCAACCCCTGGAAGGGTGAAACGGCGTACTGGAGGGCGGGCAGCTTGTCTTTTTTCTGGTGGCGGATGTTCTGCCCTTCGACCAGAAAGACGACTTCTTCGGCCAGATTGGTGGCCTGGTCGCCAATGCGTTCCAGATTGAGGGCGATGACCGAGTAATGGTAGGAAGAGGTATCCGGTTGGGAGCCGGCCTGGATGGCGGTGAGGAAACTGTCCTCGACGCTGGCGCAAAGGGCGTTCATCTGCGGATCGGTGCCGATGACCTGGCGAGCGAGACCTGCATCCTGCTGAACGAAGCTGTTGATGGCCTGGGTCAGCATTTTCTCAGCAAGATCGCCCATTTCCCGCAATTCCGGCACAGCCGTTTCGGGATCCTCGACCGCCGGGATCTGTTGAGCCCTCCCTGCGATGTTGAGGGCGCTGTCTCCCACCCGTTCCAGTTCGCTGATCATGTTCAGGGTGGAGATGAGAAAACGAAGGTCGATGCCGACTGGCTGTTGCAAGGCCAGCGTCTTAATGGCATCGTCTCTTATCCGGTTCTCCAGGGCGTCGATCTTGGCATCCTGCTCTGCGACCCGCTTGACCAGTTCGTCGTTTTTGTGGATCACAGCGGCCATGGCCGTGCGCAACGATTCTTCGACCAAGGTGGACATCTTCAGAAGGCTTGTGTTGAGCTCGGCAATCCATTTTTGGGTGATGGTTGTCATGATTTCCGGTGCGTTAGAGAGATACGTTCAAAAATTACGGTCATGCTGAATTACTCAGATAACACCAAAATTTGAACTGGCAAAGGAAATCATGATTCCAACAATGTCCCAAAGCGGTCCGCCAATCGTTCGGCGGCAAAGACCAGCGATTCCAGATCCAAAAAATCGAGCACATGCCGGTCGAAGAGGACCTAGACCTTTGCCGGGAAGCCATCCTCGGGTGCGGCTTCCCAATAAAGGACATACAGGGGAACCATAGGCAACACCGGGAAGACGAAATCGATAGTGGCCGAGCCGCTGTCCCCCGGATTCCCGTCCAATGTTCGGGCGGCTTCCAGCAGTAATTTCGGCGGGCTGTCGGTAAAGAGGCGGGCGAGCCGCTCTTCGCAATAAACCGCCAGAGTTCTGACTTTAGAAATGGAATTGGGAAGGCTTTCGAGCCCGACCCAGTCACCGGCCGGGGAGCGGCCGCCTCCTCCGTGGATGTAATTGTACAGAAGGATCTGATCGCGGTGGTCCGATGGCTCCCGGTCGTCGATGAGAATGGAGGTCTTGCTGAGCACTGTCTGCTGGCCGAGATAGCGGAAATGAAAGGTGTCGGGATTCTCTCTCAGCCACTCAACCCCGAGAGGCCCGGCCAGTTGGGAAAAATCGAGGAGGGAGACTTTTTCTCGTAAATGGACGATGAGTGCCAGCGTCTTCTCATCATCACTCCGAGTCCTGTCAGCTGCTCCTTTGATTTTCAGCCCCTGACGATCAAGGAAGGGGCAGCGGCTTGGTTCTTCGCCTTCCCGTGCCACTGCTGCTGCAAAGGCGAGACAGGTCGGATAGCCACAACGGCCGCAATTGTTCTTAGGTGTCCGGCGCAGGATTTCGAGAGGACCCATATTTTGAATGCTCCAGATGGCAACGAAAATAGAAAATTCAATATACCATCGGCGCCTATGCCGATAAAGGATTTGATTTCGGGAGGGTTCCCGGGTATTCCTAAGCAAAATCGATTTTCGGGTCGCTCTCCATGAAAAAGAATAAAAAGAATCGCTCACCTTTTTATCCCATCCTCATCGTCGATGATGAGCCTCACATCCTCAATGGATTCAGCGTCGCTCTGCTGACTGCCGGTTTCAACAACCTCGTCCGTTGTCAGGACGGACGGCAGGTTATGGATCTTATGGCCGGCCAGGAGATGGAAGTCATGCTCCTGGATTTGATGCTGCCCCACATTTCCGGCCAGGAAATCCTCGCTCTCCTGCGGGAAGATTACCCCCAGGTGCCTGTGATCATTCTCACCGGAGTGGACGATGTGGCCACCGCTGTTCAGTGCATGCAGGCCGGTGCTTTCGATTACATTGTCAAGCCGGTGGATGGCGAACAACTCCTGCCGGCAGTCCGGCGGGCCGTGGAAGTGCGTCAGCTCCGACGGGAAAATATGCTCCTTGCCCAACGCATTCTCTCCGGCCGCCTGGAGCACCCGGAGGCCTTTGCCGCCATCATCAGCCGCAACCGCCGGATGGAAGCGATCTTCCAATACTGCGAGGCCGTCGCCGAAGGGAGACAGCCGGTCCTGATTACCGGCGAAACCGGAACGGGCAAAGAGCTTGTCGCCCGGGCCCTTCACCAGGTGAGCGGCCGAAAAGGCGAGTTTGTGGCCGTTAACGTTGCAGGCCTGGATGACCAGGTATTTTCCGACGCCTTGTTCGGCCACTCCCGCGGCGCCTTCACCGGTGCCGACCGGGTCCGCTCGGGGCTGGTGGAAAAAGCGGATTCGGGCACCCTCTTTCTCGACGAGATCGGGGAGTTGAGCGAGGCCTCCCAGGTTAAGCTCCTACGCTTTCTGGAGAACGGGGAATATTATTCTCTGGGCAGCGACGTTCCAAAATCCGCCAATGCCCGGGTCTTGGCTGCCACTTCCCGAAACCTGGAAGAGGCCATCGCGGCCGGCCGTTTCCGGCGGGACCTATATTTCCGCCTTCGTACCCATCATCTGCAGATCCCGCCTCTCCGGGAACGGCAGGAGGATCTGCCCTTGCTTTTCTCCCATTTCCTGCAAGAGGCGGGAAGTGAATTTCAGCGTGGAGAATTGACCTACGAGCCAGAGGTGCTCGACATCCTCGGCAGCCATGATTTCTCGGGCAATGTGCGGGAATTGAAGGCCCTTGTTTACGATACCGTGGCCGGCCTGCGGGAAAAGCAGGTAACGGCGGCGGCCTTCGCCCATCTGGCCATGCCGCGGACAGGTGCCGTCACGATGCCGGATGCCGATTGGGCGGCCCGTTTGGAAAGGCTGCCGACTCTGAAGGAGGCGGCCGATGTTCTGGTGGAGGAGGCCCTGCGTCGAACCGGTCAGAACCAACGTTCGGCAGCCACGCTGCTCGGCATTACCCCCCAGGCCCTCAATCAACGATTGAACAGGAAATGAACTCGACCCCCGTCAGCGCTGTCGAGAAAGAATCGGCACTCGCGGCCAGGCTGCTGGTGGTGGACGATGAAGAGGCCATCCTTCAGATCTTCCGGCGCAAACTCGAGAAACTGAACTATGAAGTCCATATCGCAAACGGCGGCAAGAAGGCCCTGCTCACTCTGGCGAACACCACCATTGACCTTCTGGTCACCGACATCACTATGCCGGGAATGAACGGCATCGAGTTGATGCGAAAGGCAGTGGCGCTTCAGCCCGATCTTCAGTGCATCGTCATGACCGGCTTCGGCCAGATCGAAACGGCAGTCGAAGCCATGCGCCTGGGTGCTGTCAACTATTTCAGCAAGCCGGTCGACTTCGAATCGCTGAAGATGGCAATCCACAAGGGACTGGAAAAGAAGCACCTGCAGGAAGAACTCGCCAGAGAACGGCAATCCCTGGAAAGGGCCAATCGGGAACTGGCCGTTGAGGTGAGCAAGAACAAGATGATCCTGGATGCTGCCGGTGAGGGCATCATTGGCCTCAATGCATCCGGCAAAGTCACCTTCGCCAATCCGGCTGCCTGCCGGATGCTCGGCTGGGAGGTCCTCGAAATCATGGGGCAATCCCTGCAAATCTTTTCAGAGGACACTGGTCTGCTGACCGGTGGCATCGAAGGCGCACCCCTGCCTTCAAATGAAAACAAACGAAAAGATTCCGGCGTTGATACGGTCTTTCGCCGTCGGAACGGCGATTATTTTCCGGTGGAATACGTTAGCTCCCCCATGATGGAAAGCGGCCGCGCCACCGGCACGGTGCTGGTGTTTAACGACATCGCCCAGCGCAAACAGGCGGAGCGAAAGCTGCTGGCTCATCTCGAATTCATGCAGGTTTTGCTCGATACCATCCCCGCTCCGGTCTTTTATAAAGATGCGGATGGGATTTACCGCGGTTGCAATACGGCGTTCACGCAATTTGTGGGCAAGCCCCGGGAAGAGATCATCGGCAAAGGGGTTTTCGGGGTCGCCCCTCGGTCAAATGCCGAGCTCTATCACCAGGCTGATGCCTCTCTGTTCGCCAACCCGGGCAGCCAGGTTTACGAAGCGCCAGTGCGGTTCGCCGACGGCACAGAACACGAAGTCATTTTTCACAAGGCGACTTTCACCGACCCCGACGGCAAGGTGGCGGGTCTGGTTGGGATTATGCTCGACATCACCGAGCGCAAGCAGACGGAGCGGGAGCTGGGACTCTATCGGGATCATTTGGAAAAGCTAGTCGAGGAACGTACCGCCGAGTTGCGAGAGACCAATGAACAGCTGCGGCAGGAGATTCGTGAACGCCAGGAGGCGGAGCAGGAGGCGGAAAGCAGACGCCAGCAGCTCATCGAGGCGGACAAGATGGTGTCGCTGGGAGTGCTGGTGGCTGGAGTTGCTCATGAGATCAACAATCCCAATACTTTCATAATGATGAACGCCCCTATCCTCCGGCAGGCCTGGGAGGATCTCCAGCCGATTCTCAATCAATACAGCGAGCTCCATAACGATTTCGTCGTCTCCGGCCTGCCTTATTCCGAAATGCGCGACTATATCCCCGAACTGTTCTCGGGCATTTTGGAAGGAGCGGAGCGGATCAAGCAGATCGTACTGAGTCTCAAGGATTATGCCCGTAAGGACGTTGCCGATCTCAATCAGCGAGTGCAGGTCAATGAGGTCCTGAAGGCTGCCCTCACCCTGCTCGCCAACCCTCTGAAAAAAGCAACCCATAACCTCGTAGTGGAATACGGGGAACGGCTGCCTCCAATCACCGGCAATTTTCAGCGGATCGAGCAGGTCCTGATCAATGTTATCCAGAACGCTTGTCAGTCTCTGGCTGATCCCGCCGGCCGGATTACCATCGCCACTTCTTATGATCAGCAGCAGCAGACGGTGACGGTCCGGGTCAAAGACCAGGGTTGCGGAATCCCTCCTGCCCACCTCAAGCACATCAAGGATCCTTTCTTCACCACCAAGCGGGACAGCGGCGGCACAGGCCTGGGTCTTTCCATTTCTACCGGGATTATGGAGGAGCATGGCGGGCGGCTGTTCTTCGATTCCCTGGTGGGGGAAGGGACCACAGCCCGGATCATCTTTCCTGCGGCTGAAAAAATCTAATTTCGCCTTTTACATCAATTTTTGTTGAAACCGTTCAACAAGAATTGATGCTGCGCCTCCGGCGCCGCCCTTGGTGCCTCCCCGGAAACAAATTTGTCTGAAATCTGTTCTCTCCCCTCGTAATCCCCGATCGAAACCAGTTTCGCCCCTCTGGCCGTACTCTCAAGGAGGTTTTTTCCTAAATGGAACTGCTTGGCACATATTTTTCATGAAAAAAGAGAACAGATTTTTT
>JARRJE010000117.1:0-6056 GCA_037379765.1 Deltaproteobacteria bacterium | reverse complement strand
GTTCGCAAAACCGATGCGCGGGCCGGAGATCTCCTCCGGCCCGCGCTTTTTGTTTGTCCGCGGCGAACGACCGAAGGTGCAAAATAGCTACAAAGCCCTCTGCCTGTCAGCCCTGCCGCTTGTTTTCAGGGTGCTCAGTCCTCCGGGGAGACCGAGGTCAACCAAGAAATCACTTCCGTTTCGGCTTCCCTGTAGGTTCAAGAAAAAGCAACCTTAGTCGGGCCCCCAAAAGAGAATGCCCCGGTCACCGCGGAATGAACTCCGCTGCAGCCGGGGCATTTTCTTGTCGAACTTTGATGACTAGACAGGCGGGGGACAGTTGATGGAAGATAGCCTAAATGAATTGCGTCTTATCAAGCTATATTCATGCCGTCGATAAAAAGGAACAAGGTGTCAATTGCATTTTTTCATTTTTCATTGTTAATGCTATTTGCCTAACAAAATATTCTCAACTCAATGCGATATTTTTCAATTATATATGTAAAAAATTGCACTTATAATGCAAAAAATTTTGGTTTGACACGCCACTAACATTTTGTTTTTATAGCACGAAATCATGAGAGGAGAACGCGCCCTGCCAATGAATATCTACGTCTTGCACTGCCACCTTAGCGCCCATGCGCCCTGAAAGCTCTTGGCTGGAACAGTAGTTGCACGCAAATCGAGAAAATAGGCATTGAGCTGCATTTGCTGCCATATGGATGCAGCGTAAACAAAAAAAGGAAGGAGGAGAGAGATGAAGAAGTCTTTTTTTGTCGCTGTACTGGCCTCGGCGATAGCATGCCCTGCCGTCAGTTTTGCAGCCGGGATGGGACCGTATGTCAGCGCCAATATCGGAGCGGCCATTCTCAATGATGCCACCTGGACCGACATCGTCTACGGACCAGTAGGTGTAGAATATGACACCGGTATTGGCGTCACCGGCGCCGTGGGCTACGACATGGGTATGACCAGGGTGGAGTTCGAGTTCGGCTTCCGGCGCAACGACATCGATAATTTGGATTTCGGAGTCGGAGGGAGATATCCCGGCTCCGGCGATGTAACTTCCTCGAGCTTTATGTTCAATGGGTATTACGATTTCGAAAACGGATCCCCGTTGACACCGTATCTGGGCGCCGGCCTCGGTTTGGCCACAGTGAGGGCCGAGGATGCGTACGATTTTTTTAACGAAGATGCCGATGACACCGCCTTCGCCTTCCTGTTTATCGCCGGCCTTGGCTATCAGATGACTCCGAACATTTTACTTGATATTTCTTATCGGTATTTCGCAACGTCGTCAGATCTCGACCTCGAAGGGGTGGACTACATAGTCGACGTCGACCGCTATGAAAGCCACAACATCATGGTCGGGGTGAGGTTCTTATACTTTTAAGACTGGGATCGGGAATCGGCCAACGGCAGCCATCATAAGGATTCATATCGTTGGCCGTAGCGAAAAGATCTTGCAGCTCACATCGCGCATCCTGCCATGGTGATGTGCCGACCGATACAAAGTGTAAGGCGAGCATAACCAGCTCGCCTTTTCACTCTCGATTATCCAACTTCTTGCCCCGGGTTAGCTTAGCCTGCCTGCTCTTCTTGCACCGCCACCATTTCGCCCTCGCCCCCTGGCGCCGATAGCGAGCCCAGGAAGGATCGGACCCAGCGATAGACATCGTGGCGCTTGACCTCGGCCCGCAGCCATTCCATCCGCCGCTGCCGTTCCGCGGCCGGCATGGTGAAGGCCCGGTAGATGGCATCCGCCATCCCGTCTGTGTCGTAAGGATTGACCAGCAGAGCTCCCTTGTGCAGCTGGTCGGCGGCGCCGGCGAACTCGCTCAAGATAAGGACCCCGGTTTTTTCGATGGAGCTGGCGCAGTATTCCTTGGCAACCAGGTTCATGCCGTCTCGAAGCGGGGTCACCAGGCCGATCTCACAGGCCCGGTAATGGGCCAACAGCTGGATGCGGTCCAGACTGCGGAATACATAGTGGATCGGGATCCAGCCCCCTTCGGAGAAGTGGGCATTGATCCGTCCGGCATGTCGATCGAGCTGCTCCTTGAGCTTCCGGTACCCCTGGACCCGCGTGCGGCTCGGCACCACAACCTGGAGAAGGGAAGTCCGCTGCCGAAGCTCGGGATATTTCTCGAGGGCCCGTTCGAAGCCCAGAAACCGTTCAGGCACCCCCTTGGTATAGTCGAGGCGGTCGATGCCGAGGACGATCTGCCGGTTCCCCAGGTTCTCATGGAGGTACCAGGCCGCCTCCGAGACCTCCTGCGTGCCGGCGGTATCATTGAATTCGGCATAATCGATGCCGATGGGGAAGTGCCCGACCTTGACGGTGCGCCCGTCATGCTGCAGCAAGGTGTAGCGCCGGTGAATTTCCGCCTGGATCCCCGGCACCAGCTCTCGGGCGCACTGGACGAAATTGCGCCGGTCTCGCAAAGTCTGGAACCCCAGGAGATCATAATCGAGCATGGAGCGGATGACCTTATGCTTCCAAGGCAGCCGCCGGTAGAGATCAAGGGAGGGGAAAGGGATGTGTAGAAAAAAGGCCAGCGGCGGGCGGTAGCCGAGCCGGCGGAGCTCACTGCCTACCAAGAGAAGCTGATAATCGTGAATCCAGAGCACGTCGTCGGCGGCGAGCCAGGCTGCGATTCGCTCAGCAAAACGGCGGTTGACCTGCTGATAGGTTTGCCAGTTTTCGAGGGAGAACTCACAATGCCCCAGCAGATCATGGAAGAGGGGCCATAGGGTCTCGTTGGAGAACCCCTCGTAATACTTTTCGACCTCCTCCGGGGTCAGGGGAACCGGTCCCAACCGAAACCCCTGGTCCTTCTCGAAAGCTTCGATGAGCTCGTCCAGAGGCGCCTCTTCGCCGCAGCCGGGCCAGCCGATCCAGACTCCGCCCCGGGCCCGCATTACCGGGGCCAGGGCGGTCACCAGTCCACCGGCGCCGGGAGTGATCTGCCAGCGGCCCTCCTCCTGTTCGATCACGACCGGAAGCCGGTTCGACACGGCAACCAGACGCCCGGAACTTTTGGCATCGTCCATGAGCACCCTTTCTGTTACTCTCCCCACTGTTGCAGTGAACTGAAAAGATTGCCAATTTATAAAAGGATCTCAATTCAGGGCGTCTATGCAAACCAAGTTGCCGTATTAAGCCGAACTTGACCGTGTTATGACAATAACTTACCTGTCGGCCTTGCTGCTGCATTCTCCGGAGCAGCCGCAGCCGGTGTGGGCCGATGGCGATCTCCGGCCTGCCGCCCTGGCCTGCACGAAACGCCAAAGGGGAAGCAGTGAGAAAGCCACAAGAATCAGGGCGCCTGCCATCTCGACCGGCAGGGGTATGATTTCCCCGGCCTGTCCGGCTACGGCTTGAGCGGAAAGGCCGAAGAAGTGATAAAGTCGGTCGAGTATCAATCCGCAGCCCACGGTCAGCAGCGACAGAATCGAAAGATAACGAAGGGTTGACTTTTTACCGAGAAGGCTGGCGAGCATGGTCAGGGAGGCCATGTTGGTGGCCGGTCCCGCCAGCAGAAAAACCAAGGCCGCTCCCGGACTCACTCCTTTGAGGATAAGCGCGGCGGCAATGGGAGTGGAGGCGGTGGCGCAGATATAGATGGGGATGCCGGCTGCAAGCATGATGAGCATCGAGGCCGGACCGCCACCCAGGTAGGTGGTGATCAGCTGTTCCGGCACCAAGGCGGTGATGACGCCGCCCAGCAGCAGCCCTATGAAAAACCAGCCGGCGAGATCGCCCCACAGATCGGTGACCGCGATCTTGAGCCCGGTGCCGATTTTCTCCGGAAGGGAATGGTGCCGAGCGTGGTCTGCTGGAGAGCAGTCGACTCCGTCGCAGCAGCCGTCGACCGGGCAGGGACGGAGCGGCGGCGGCCCCTCATTTTCACGAGGCGGATGGAAAAGGTTTTCGGTGATGCCGGCGGTGATGGCGGTCAGGAAGGCGGCCACCGGGCGGGCCACGGTCATCAGCGGATCGAGCAAGGCGTAGGTGGTGCTGATGGAATCCACCCCAGATTCAGGGGTGGAGATGAGAAAGGCCGTGGTGGCGCCGTTGTTCGCCCCTTGTTTCTTGAGCGCGGCTGCGGTCGGCAGCACGCTGCAGGAGCACAAGGGAAGAGGAATGCCGATGAGGGCGGCTTTAATGACCGAGCTGTAGCGGCCTTTCCCCAGATGTTCAGCCACGTACGCCGGCGGCAGAAAGACCTTGAGGAGGCCTCCGAGCAGAAGGCCGAACAGGATGTAGACGGAGGAATCCAGGAGCATCCCCCAGGAGGCATTGACGATGGTCGTAAGAACGGACATGGTTAAGGTGTTCCTTCTGGTGCGGTTCGGTCGAGGGTGGTGAACAGCAGCCGGCGGGCCCGGTCATCCCGCAACCGGTAATAAAGCACCGGCCCCGAGCGTCGGTTGGTAACCAGCCCGTGCGTGCGCAGCAGGCGCAACTGGTGACTCACCGCCGACTCGGTGATGCCGAGGAAGGCGGCGAGGTCGCAGACGCACATCTCGCCGTCGAGCAGGGCCCAGAGCATCCGAACCCGGTTGGGGTCGGCCAGGGCCTTGCACAGCCGGGTCACCTCTTCGACTTGGTCGGCCGACAGGATGGACTCCCGGGCCTCCTTAATGCGATTGGCATGCAGAATGCGGCACCGGCAGAGTTCTTCTTCGGCTGGGTGGATTTTTTTCTTTTTGTTCATTTGATCAATTATTCAAATAATGAATCCGGCAGCGTCTGTCAAGCAGGAATCGAGATGTGCCGGCTTTGAAAAGGATTTGACGAGACACCACTCCATTCCGTATTCTGGGGGACAATCCGGAACCAGCGGGTCACGGACAATAGTCGAGGCCGGTTGCTTACTCTTGTTTTTGGGTCCGTCGCATGGCTTTGGCTTCTTTTCGGAGTTCGAGGCAGGTTCTGCTGAAGAAATTGTAAAAGTCGGTCTAGGGAACGTCTGCATGAACGAAGCTGATATCAGGCAGCAATGGGAAAAGGCCTATTTCCGGCAGAATGCCGATGCCGCCGTGGGGAGGCTGTTTCGCGGCCTGATTCATAATTTGAACGGGATCGTTCAGGCATTCTCCATGCAGAGCGAGCTGTTCGCCATGACCTTTCCGCAGTTGGAGAAACTGCTTGCCGAAGAGACAGCGGCCCCGGGAGACGATTTCCGGCAAAGGATCGAGCAGGTCCGGGCAACTTTGGAGAACCGGCGCAGGTTGAGTGAGCAAATGCGGGAAAAGGTGCAGTCCGCCCAAGACATTTTGTACCGAACCCGGCTGTTGACGGCGCTGACTGAGAAGGAGGCCGGTTACTCGGTGGCCGCTCTGATTCGCACCGAGCTGGATTTCCGACAGGCGGACATGTTTTTCAAGCATCGGATCGAAAAAAGGCTGAACCTGGCCGAGGATCTGCCGTTCGTCCGGCGGCTGGGTCTGGAGCTGCACCAAATGGTGTTCGCCCTTTTGGCCAACGCTGCAGAAGCCCTGAAAGAGGAGGTCGAAAAGCCGTGCGTGCTCATCGAGGCAATGCGCAAGGAGGGCTCTCTGCACATCGGGGTGGAGGACAACGGCCCGGGTATCGCTCCCGCTGATCTCCCCCGCATCTTTGAGCCCTTCTTCACCACCAAAACCGACCACGACGGGCTGGGCCTCTATCTCGTCAAAAAGGTGATGGCCGGCTGCGGCGGGCAGGTCCATTGCTCCTGCCGTCCCGGCTCTACGAGGTTTGAGCTTGTCATCCCGGAAGAAAACATCTGAGCGGCCGTCAACATTGCCGGAACAAAGCGCAGAAGCAAATGCCGGCACCTTGTATGTGGTGGCCACTCCCATCGGCAACCTCGAAGACATCACCCTGCGCGCTCTGCGGATCCTGAAAGAGGTCTCGTTGATCGCCGCCGAAGACACCCGGCACACTCGGAAGCTTCTGGCCCATTACGGCATCGGTACGCCGCTCGTGAGCTATTACCGGGAAAAAGAAGCGGAGCGCGGCCAGGAAATCATCAGCCACCTTCTGGCCGGCCGGGATGTGGCCCTGGTTTCCGATGCGGGGACCCCGG
>JARRJE010000116.1:0-6060 GCA_037379765.1 Deltaproteobacteria bacterium | reverse complement strand
AGCGCGCGTTTCAGCGAGAACCATCTCAAGGTGCTTGACGATTTCCAGTTGGAGGAGATCAAGACCAAGGGATTCATTGGGGTGATGGATGCCCTCAGCATCAAGAACGCTTTGATCGTGGTACCGGGTGCCAACGAAAATTTGGTCAAGTCATCCCGAAACGTCCACGGCTTTCAGGTCATGCCTTCCGACGGGCTCAATGTCTATGACATTCTGAATCACGAGCATCTGGTGCTTCTCCAACCTTGCATCGGCCAGCTCGAAGAGAGGTTGCTGCCATGAATGATTTGTATGGCGTCATCAAGAAACCGTGCCTGACCGAAAAGGGGACCACCTTGCAGGAGGCCCACAATCAGATCGTTCTCCAGGTCGCCCCCCAGGCGAATAAGATTGAAATCAGGCAGGCCGTGGAGAAAATGTTCAACGTCAAAGTCGACCAGGTCCGCACCCTGAACATGCAAGGTAAGAAGAAGCGGATGGGGCGGCATCAGGGGAAGCGTCCGGATTGGAAGAAAGCGGTGGTAACACTTGCCGAAGGGCACACCGTTGATTTCCTGGAGGGACTGTAAGGGCTGCGCTTGGCGGCGAACAGATAACAAGTTTTTTGCTCTCAATCGGGGTTTCACATGGCAATCAAGACATATAAACCGACATCACCGGGGAAACGAACTCTGGTTTCAGTCGTTGATCCGGTCCTCTCTAAAGACGGACCCGAAAAGTCCCTGCTTCGACCGCTGAACAAAAGCGGGGGACGGAACAACTATGGCCGGGTTACGGCCCGCCATCTCGGCGGCGGCCACAAGAGAAAGTATCGGCTCATCGATTTCAAGCGGGACAAAGCCAACATTCCGGCGAAGGTGGCGGCGATCGAGTATGATCCCAACCGTTCTGCCAATATCGCTTTGCTTACCTATGCCGACGGCGAGAAGCGTTATATCCTTTCGCCCCAAGGGATTCGCATTGGCGACGTCGTCGAGGCTGGAGAAGGCGTAGATATTAAGATCGGCAACTGTCTTCCCATGGGGAATATCCCTTTGGGGAGCATCATTCACAATATCGAGATGAAGATCGGCAAGGGCGCTCAGCTTGTGCGGAGCGCTGGCGCCTCCGCCCAACTGATGGCCAAGGAAGGGGAATACGTTTTGGTGAAACTGCCCTCAGGCGAGGTTCGTCGTTTTCATCGCAAATGTAGGGCTTGCATCGGTCAGATCGGCAACATCGAGCACGAATCAGAAAAGATGGGAAAAGCCGGCCGCAACCGTTGGAAAGGTCGCCGTCCCAAGGTGCGCGGCGTGGCCATGAACCCCATTGACCATCCTATGGGCGGCGGCGAAGGCAAGAGCTCGGGCGGCCGGCATCCGACCACGCCGTGGGGCCGCCCCACCAAGGGGTACAAGACCCGTGGCAAGAAAACGTCCGACCGGGATATCGTCAAGAAAAGGGCCTAAGCCGGTACATTTGGGAAGGCCCGTGCAGTCGAAATGTATAAAACTGTAACTCGACCCAAAGCAGGGGGTAGCTGAAGTGGCACGTTCGATCAAAAAAGGTCCGTTTGTAGACGACCACCTGATGAAGAAGGTGGTGGCGGCCAGGGAGTCCGGATCCCGCAAAGTGATCAAGACCTGGTCCCGGCGATCGGATATTCTGCCGGATATGGTGGGACTGACTTTTGCCGTTCACAACGGCAAAAAGTTCATCCCGGTTTTTGTCACCGAAAATATGGTGGGCCATAAGCTTGGCGAGTTCGCTCCCACGCGGACTTTTTACGGCCATGCCGGTGACAAGAAAGGCAGGAAATAAGGGCTTATCGGCCTTGGCCGGATGAGTCAGAGAGGAGTTCGATAAATGGAAGCAAAGGCTATTGCCCGGTTTATACGAATTTCGCCCCAGAAGGCTCGGCTGGTCGCCGATGCGGTCAGGGGGCAGAAAGTGGAGTCTGCCCTGAACGTCTTGCGGTTCATGCCTAAGAAAGGGGCTAGGATTCTGCGCAAAGTGATGGAGTCAGCCTTGGCCAATGCGAGCCAGAACGAGGCGATCGACGTCGACACCCTTTTCGTCAAGAATATCTATGTCGACGGTGGACCTTCCCTGAAAAGGATTCGTCCGAGGGCCATGGGGCGGGCCACGCGCATTATCAAGCGTACCAGTCACATCACCGTAGTGCTCGAGGAACAATAACACGCCCCTGGCGAGATCTCACAGAGACCGCTATCGGCGATAACGATAATTGTTCCGCAATATCGAAGAGATAACGGAGGGTTATTTTGGGTCAGAAAGTCAATCCATTGGGCTTACGCCTCAACATCGTCCGGTCTTGGGAGTCCACATGGTACACCGGCCGCGATTATGCCAAGCTGTTCCTGGAAGATCAGCAGATCAGGAAGTATGTGAAAAAGCGGCTGTATCATGCCGGTATTTCTTCGATCCAAATTGCACGAACCGGTGAGAAGATCCGGATCCGCCTGCATACGGCGCGGCCCGGCATCGTCATTGGCAAAAAAGGCGCCGAGATCGAGGCCCTCAAGGGCGAGCTCGACAAGCTGACCGGCAAAGATTGTGTCCTCGACATTCAGGAGGTGCGTCGTCCGGAGGCCGATGCCCAGCTGGTGGCCGAGAACGTGGCCCAGCAGCTTGAGCGCCGGATCGCCTTCCGGCGGGCCATGAAGAAGGCGGTCAATACCTCCTTGAAGTTCGGTGCTAAAGGGATTAAGATAGCCTGCTCCGGACGTCTGGGCGGAGCCGAAATGGCCCGGCGCGAGTGGTATCGCGAGGGCCGGGTTCCTCTTCATACCCTGCGGGCCGATATCGGCTACGGCTTGGCCGAGGCTAAAACCACTTACGGCATCATTGGCGTCAAGGTCTGGATCTTTAAAGGCGAAGTGCTTCCTGAATCCGAGCAGCCCTAGGGGCTTGCATGCCCTCCACAACCAGTTTGCCATCGGGCGGATGGTTTGTTTGCAGAAGAGGTAAGTTATGCTCAGTCCGAAGAAAATCAAATACCGGAAACAGATGAAGGGACGGATGAAGGGTATGGCCCTTCGCGGGTCCTCCCTCGCCTTCGGCGATTACGCCCTGAAGGCAGTTCAGTGCGGTCGGATGACGGCCCAACAGATCGAGGCCGCCCGGATCGCAATTAACAGGAAGGTCAAACGCGGCGGCAAGATGTGGATCCGGGTCTTTCCGGATAAGCCGTTCACCAAAAAGCCTGCAGAAACTCGGATGGGCAAGGGCAAAGGTAGTCCCGAAGGTTGGGTAGCCCCGATCAAGCCGGGCCGGATCCTTTATGAGCTCGCCGGTGTCGAAGAATCGCTGGCCTTGGAGGCTCTGCAGCTTGCGGCCAATAAACTCCCGTTTGCCACCAAGATTATTACCCGAGGGGGCGTGCTATGAAAGCTGGAGAACTCCGTGATTTGAGCGCGGATGAATTGGCCAAAAAAGACCAGGACTTCTCGGAAGAGTTGTTCAAGCTCAAATTTCAGCATGCCATCCGTCCCCTGGACAACACCGCTAAGCTGCGCCAATTACGGAAGGACATCGCCCGGGTTAAGACAGTTATCAATCAAAAGCGCGCAGCTCAGTAAGGCGTTGAAATCGGTACGCCAGATCCCCTCAAGTGGAAGATGACCATGGAGAATACGAAGAAGACGACCAAATTAAAAACCGGAGTGGTGGTCAGCAACGCTATGGACAAAAGCGTGGTGGTGCGGACCGAGCGTATTCTCCGGCACAAGTTGTATGGAAAATATATTCGGCGTCATATCAAGTACATAGCTCATGATGCCGGAAATAGCTGCAATATCGGTGACCGGGTGCTGATCGAAGAATGCCGCCCCTTGAGCAAGAGAAAGCGCTGGCGAGTGCGGGAGATTCTCGAAAAAGCAGTCTGAGGACTGCGCGTCCTCTGAATGAGCGGGTACCGACAGATCAAAACTTTTCAGAATGCAAAGCCGAGGACGCTTTTTTCGGTTTTGAGCGTTTGGTGGAATCATGATCCAGACAGAGACAGTACTGAACGTGGCAGACAACTCCGGGGGCAAGAAGGTGCTCTGCATCCGGGTGCTTGGCGGAACACGTCGTCGCTATGCCGGTGTGGGAGACGTTGTTGTGGTCACCGTCAAGGAGGCCATCCCCAATGCTAAGGTGAAAAAGGGAGATGTCATGCGGGCAGTGATCGTTCGCACCGTCAAGCAGATCCGCCGGATGGACGACACCGCAGTGCGTTTCGACGAGAACGCTGCCGTGCTGCTGAGCAATAGTGGCGAACCGGTGGGGACTCGCATCTTCGGACCGGTTGCCCGCGAGTTGCGCGCCAAAGGCTTTATGAAGATCGTCTCCCTGGCGCCCGAGGTCCTGTAGAAGGGATTCATCCGATCGCTGGCCATTATTATTAACAGAGAAGAGGCAAACTGAAATGCGAGGCGAGAATTACCTGAAACGTGACGACCGGGTGGAAGTCATCGCCGGCCGAGATAAGGGCCGTGTCGGCAAAATCCTGCGCGTTTTACCCGATAAGCACAGGGTCGTGGTCGAAAGAATCAACATCATCAAGCGGCATACCAAACCGAGTATGGCGAACCAACAGGGCGGCATCATCGAGAAAGAGGCATCCATTCACGTTTCCAATGTGATGCTGATTTGCCCCAAGTGCGCCAAAGCCTCTCGTGTCGGCAAGAAAATCCTGGCAGACGGCGCCAAGGTGCGGGTGTGCAGAAGATGCGGTGAAACCATCGAGCCCAAGGCCTGATCGGAGCCACTGGGACTTGGAGAGAAGGAATGGCTGGGTTAAGAGAATATTACCAAAATGAATGCGTGCCGGGACTCGTTAAAGAGTTCGGCTACAAAAATGCTATGGAGGTCCCCAAGCTTCAAAAGGTGACCTTGAACATGGGTCTTGGCGAAGCGGTGCAGAACAGCAAGATCATTGAGACCGCCTCCAACGAGCTGAGCCTGATCGCCGGGCAGCGGGCTACCGTTACCCGGGCCAAAAAATCAATCGCTACCTTCAAGCTGCGGGAAGGGATGCCCATCGGCTGCCGGGTGACTTTGCGAGGCGAACGCATGTATGATTTCTTCAGTAAACTTGTGCATATCGCCCTGCCTCGAGTCCGCGACTTCCGCGGCATCTCACCAAAGGGTTTCGATGGCCAGGGCAATTTCAGTATGGGCGTCAAGGAACACATTATTTTCCCTGAGATCGATTACGATAAAATCGATAAGATCAAGGGACTGAATATTTCCATTACCACGAGTGCCAAGACCGACGAGGAAGGGCGTTTTCTTCTGCGGCTCATGGGCATGCCTTTCAGGAAATAGAGGAGGAAAGGTGGCTAAGAAATCTCTTATCGCAAAGAGCAAGCGCAAGCCTAAATTCGAAGTCCGGATGTACAACCGATGCAACATCTGCGGCCGGCCTCGCGCCTATCTGCGGAAATTCGGAGTCTGCCGGATCTGCTTCCGGTCGCTGGCCTCCCGGGGTGAGATCACCGGCGTCACCAAATCAAGCTGGTAATTCTGCGGCGAACTTCAAGCCGGGGAAACATAATATTTTTTTCGGATAGATAAGGAGCGACTTCCATGTCCATGAGCGACCCCTTGGCCGACATGCTGACGAGAATCAGAAATGCTGCGATGGTGAAATTCGAAAGCATCGACATGCCGCATTCGAAGCTCAAAGCCGGTGTAGCCAAGATCCTTAAGGAAGAAGGATACATTCGGGGCTATGACGTCATTGAGGACAGCAAGCAGGGTATTTTGCGGATCGATCTCAAATACGATCAGAGCGGTCGGCAGGTGATCACCGGCATTCGCAAGGTCAGCAAGCCCGGCTGTCGAATTTATGTGAAAGCCGACGCTATTCCCCAAGTCATGAGCGGGATGGGCATTGCTGTGCTCTCTACTTCCCGGGGGGTCATAGCCGGTAGTCAGGCCCGCAGCCAGGGCGTGGGCGGCGAGTTGCTGTGTGAAGTCTGGTAAAATTATTAGGTTCACCCCGCATTATCATCGGCCCAGTTCGTAGCGGGCGATAACGAACAGAGCCTCTCTTTCTCATTTGGGAAAGGT
>JARRJE010000115.1:0-6063 GCA_037379765.1 Deltaproteobacteria bacterium | reverse complement strand
ATCTCCCTGAGGGTTTCCTCGTGGATGAGGAAGAGCCCCGGGGTGTCCATGATCCGGAACAGGAAGAGGAGCTTGCGGTTTTCCGCGAATCGGTCCGCCTCACCCTTGACTGAGGCCGTTTCCCCGCTGAGCAGCTTGGGCGGCACCCCTTTGTAGGCGCGGACGATATCGAGATGGGCGGGTAAGGCGAGCAGCCGACCAAGCGCATCGCGCTGCCCCTTCTTACGGCCGATATCGATCTCCTCGAGGGTTGCCGCGTGCACTTGAATCTGCTGGTGGGAGATGGCGTTGAATAGTTTGCCCGCCTCCCAGCCGGCGCACATCTCCCCGCATTCTTGGTAGAACCAGGGTAGAGGATCTTCTTCACTCAGCCAATAACTGTAATTGAGGGCGAGAATTCGTTTGAGCAGCCCGGCAACCGGCCGCAGGTCGCAGGCGGCACCCTCCGTCTCTCCGCTCAGCTTGAGAAGATGGCCGGCGATTTTCTTGATGGGATGGTGTCCCTGGACGATGTGCATCATCAGCCGGTCATCAAGGGCAGTCAGCCGGGAAAAGGCCTTGGCGAGAGCTTTCTCGTATGCCTTCAAGCCGGGAGGGTCGAGAGAGATCACCAGGCTGTCCAGATAGGCAAGAAACGATTCCACCGCCTGGGAAAGGAGCGCCTCGTTTTTGCTGCTTTCTTCGACGGCCTGGAAGAAGATTTCGGTGAAGACCGTGAATGCTTCCGGTCCCCGGGAATCGCGTCGATAATGGCCTTGATTCTTGAGGACGAAGGTGCGGAGCTTGGGGAGGATCAGGTTCCAGTTGCGGAAAGGATGGCTGATCTCGTAGAGCAACTCTTCGAGGTTGTTATGGATGCCCCGGTAACCACCGACGATGTCGAGAAGCACTTGGTAGGAAGGATTGATCTCGACCTTGTCGACCGCGGTCTCCAGAAGATTGGCCCGGAGGGCGTCCGATTCGATGGTGGGCAGATTCTGTGGGGTCATAAGAATATAGGAGCGGTCAGGGGGTCAATAGTCGGAAATCAGGGTCAGCCAATATCCAAATATAATACTTCCTCCCCATCTGACAACTGATTGCGGCAGGCGCCCTCATGGGGAAACTCCCGTCGGATCCGATCACTCTTAAAACCGACAGGAGGCTATCCAGCCCCAAATTGCGTGGAAAAAGGGGAAGAGGTCACAGGTGCCGCAGATTTGCGCAAGCGCGACCGCCCGCTATAGCCAGCTATGCGGGCAGAAGCGATCGCGCGAAGATGCGGTGCCTGTGGCCTCTTACACCAGTTTGTTGGCCTCCATGTGCCGGACCAGGTCGAGAACCCGGTTGGAATAACCCCACTCGTTGTCATACCAAGCGAGCACTTTCACCATGGTGCCGATGACTTTGGTGGAGAGGCCGTCCACTACCCCGGAATGGGGGTCCCCCTGATAATCGATGGAGACCAGCGGCTCCTCGGAGTATCCGAGATAGCGGCTGACAGCATCCTGAAGGGCCTGGTTCACCTCGGTGCCGTTGGTCTCCTTCTCCACCTCCAGCACCAGGTCCACCAGGGAGACGTTAGGAGTGGGCACCCGCACCGCCAGGCCGTCGAGCTTGCCCCTGAGGTCGGGAAGCACCAGACCGATGGCGGCTGCAGCCCCCGTTTTGGTGGGAATCATGGATAGGGCCCCCGCCCGGGCCCGGCGCAGATCCTTGTGAGGAAAGTCGAGAATTTTCTGGTCGTTTGTGTAAGAGTGAATGGTCGTCATCAGCCCGCGCTGGATGCCGAACCGATCGAGGATGACCTTGGCCACCGGCGCCAGGCAGTTGGTGGTGCAGGAGGCGTTGGAGAGGATGTGATGCTGACTGGGGTCGTATTCGAGCTCGTTAACCCCCATGACGATGGTCTTTACGTTGCCGCCCTTGGCCGGGGCGGAGATCACCACCTTTTTGGCGCCGGCCTCCAAGTGGGCCTGGGCCTTTTCACCGTCGGTGAAACGGCCAGTGGATTCGATCACATAATCCGCTCCCAGGTCGCCCCAGGGAAGGTCTGCGGGGTTGGTGTGGCTGAGGATGGCGATATGTTCGCCGTCGACGGTGATCCCCCTTTCGTCAGCCACCACCTTGCGGTCGTAAGTGCCCATGATCGAATCGTACTTGAGCAGGTGGGCCAAGGTGTTGTTGTCGGTGAGATCGTTGATGGCCACGATCTCGATATCGGCAAACGCTTCGTCTTTCTCCCGGGCCCGAAAGATGCTTCTGCCAATGCGGCCGAAGCCGTTGATACCGACTCGAATCGTCATGGAAAACCTCCTTTGGTGCATGCGCGAACGCGTATGCATCGGTGTTCAATGTTCGTTTTTATGTTTTCCAAGGAAAAATCAAAATATCTTAGACATGTAAAACTGAAAAACCCTCGCAAAAGACATTTTTCTTCTTGCGGGGTTGTCGAATCCGGGGCGCCCCGCGGGGCTCGTCCCGATGATCATTCAATCGGCAAGTAGTTCTTTTTCCGCCAAGGCCTTAAGCTGCAAAACCCGGCGCCGGGCTTCTTCGCAATCGGGACGGATCGCCAGGGCCTGCTCGTAGGTGGCCAGCGCCCGCTCTTGCCACTGGTCGGCCATATAGCTCCTGGCAGCTGCGCAAAACCCCTCCTCAGGCGCGCCGGAAAACAAATCCCCGAACAACTCGGTCAGGCTTTCTGACCACAATTGTATCACAACGTTTTCGTTCTCGATAAGGTAACGGAGGAGAATGAGATTGTGGGCCTGCTCGGCCATCATCAGTCGCAGCAGGTAGTTGGCGCGTCCGAACATCAAGCTCAGGTTCTCCATCTGCTTGCAAATCTCTCGGGCGGTCCGCTTCATAAAGCGCTTGTGCTCCATGCCACAGATCAGGAGCTCCCCGCTGCCTGGAACGGTCATCTTTTGTCGGTCAGGCAAAAAGCCGCTCTGCCGACAGGTCACGTTGTGTAACTTGTTGCTTTCTCGTCCAATATCGCGGGAATCTTGAGGTTTTTGCGAGACAGTCATCTTCTCAGCGAGCGGCCTGTAGAACTGGTAGACATAGGCGTTTTCCTTGAGCTTCATCGCCTCGTGGAAGAGGGACCCCATCATCCAGTCGAGCAGGCAGCCGTTCAACTCCTCCCGAGGGTCCACCTCACGCCACAGCCGATGGCAGCTGTCCTTGAGCCGCCACAGGTGGCCCTTCCGGCTCTCCGAGCCCACCAACCGTTCGATCTCCTCGAAGGCCACCAGGCCGCTGCCGATGTACCGATCGTACAATGCGAGAAAACGATTATATGTTTCATGGAACTCCTTGAGCAGTTCCCTGACGCGCAGGGATCGCCTCTCTTCGAACCATCGGTTCCTGGCGCTCATGGCCGCTCCTTGATTCGAAGCCCGTTGAAGGCAAGGGCCTCCCGGTACAGCTCGAGATATTTTTCCACCACGGTGTCCCAGGTGTACTGCTTGTAAATGACCCGAATCGCCTCCCGCTGCATGGCATTGATTTTCGTTGGCTCCTTACGATAGAGCCGCAGAGCGGACTGCATGGCCCCCATCAGTGCGGCGGAGCTGTGCTCCCTATAAGCAAACCCGGTCTTGCCGTCGATTACCTTCACCAGCCCCCCTACGTGATGAACGATGGGCAGATTGCCGAACAGCTGGGCGATGAAATCGGTGAGCCCGCAGGGTTCGTATCGCGATGGCACGAGGAAGAAATCGCCGGCGGCAAATACCTGGTTGGCAAGCATGGGGTCGTAGCCGCGGAGGATGCAGACCCGCCCTCGGTAGGGTTTGGCGGTGGCCAACTTGGCCAGGGCCTCTTCATGCTCACGAGGGCCGGTGCCCTGGATGAGGACTTGAAAATCGGGGTCCAGGGGCAGGAGGGTGGCCAGGGCGTCCACCAGCTTGTCCACCCCCTTCTGCTCGGTGAAGCGGCCGATGAAGGTGAAGAGCGGCACGTTGGTATCAGGATCGAGGACCCCGTCCTGCTCCATCCCGGATAACTCGCCGCCAGCGATCTTCCGGACCAGCGCCAACCGGCACTTGTTCTTACCCGCCAGGTCCCCTTCCCCCGGATCGAAGGCGGCAGCAAGACCCAGGGCTTTGGGCCGGCGGGGATCATAGGTTTCCGGCTCGATGCCGTTGGTGATGCCGGCGAGCTTCACACCCCGTATCGCCAAGTGGTGCCCCAGCCAGCCGGTCAACCGGTCGTCCTTGGTTTTCTGAAGCTCCCGGGCGTAGTTTTCGCTCACCGTATTGAGCAGCGCGTAAGAAGAGGCGACAAGGAAGGGATCAAAGCCGCCTGCCAACAAATTGGTCGTAATCAACCGCCGGGGCAGACTGGTAATCACTTGGGCGAAAGGCAGGTCATCCACCTCCTGGTGATAACCGCGTCCAGCATTGTGAATGGTGACCACCGCGCCGCTCGCCGCGAAATAGTGCCGGTAGCCTTCTATCTCCCGGATCATGGCCGGCAGGATGGCGGTGTGGCCGTCCTGGCAGTGGATGATCTCAGGCCGTTCGGCAAGGCGGATCATCAGCCCAAGGGCTGATTTCTGCAACAGGACGTTCATCGCAAAGTAGTCGAAATGGCCCGCGCCCTGTTTGTGAAGAAGCGGATTGGCGGCTTCTTCCGCTGCCGTGTAAGTATAGACGCCGCCTTTCTCGCGGTAGCGCTGGGAATCGACCAGATAGACGCTGACCATCCCCCGGTTGCTCCTGCCGTGAGGCTGTTCCTGTCGGCGCCAGATCTTGACGTGCTCCCGCCGCTCCACCCCCACGTAAGGCATGTCCACGTCGAAACCGATCTCCAGTGGCGCAAAGCCGAGCTTTTCCGGCTGCATGAAGCCATAGAGCGGCAGGACCACGCTCACCCGACGTCCGGTTCGGGCAAGGGCCCCGGCCAGCTGCCGTGAGAAATCCTTCACTCCGCCGGCGCCGGCCAACCCTTCGTACTCGCGAGTGATGATCCAGACCGATTCGATGGCCCGGCTCTGCGGCGCGGTCTCTGTTGCCTTAGTTTTGGCCAATGATTGCTCCCGTTAGAAAATTCGTTGGAGGTTAGAGGTTGGAGGCAGAAGCGAAAACCGACCTTCAGGGCTTGGGCGAGATATTTTTTGCCTTTGCCTCCAACCGCAAGCGAAGCGCCCCTCCAACCTCAAACCGCGTAGCGTTTGGCGAAGCGCTCCTCCCACCTCAACCGCCTTTCACAGCTTGCTGGCGCAGCAAGTGGTCAGCCAGGGTCAGGGCCACCATGGCTTCGCAGACCGGAACGATTCGCGGAATAGCGGAGATATCGTGACGGCCGCCGATCTTTACCGTCACTTGCTCGCCGGCCAGATTCACTGTCTGCTGCTCGCGGGCAATGGAGGGGATGGGCTTGACTGCCACCCGTGCCACGATCTCCTCTCCGTTCGACACCCCGGCAAGGATGCCGCCGGCATTGTTCGAAGCGAAGCCGGCCGGGGTCAAGGGATCGTTGTTCTGGGAGCCGGTGAGTCGGGCCGCTGCAAAGCCGGTGCCGATCTCCACCCCTTTGACGGCGCCGATGGACATCAGCGCCTGGGCGAGGGCTGCATCGAGCTTGTCGAATACCGGCTCGCCCAAGCCCGCCGGGCAGCCGCTCGCCACAATCTCCACGATGCCGCCAAGGGAGTCGCCAGCCTGCTTCACTTCCTCGACTCGGGCCTCCATGCGGGCCGCAGCTTCGTTGTCCGGACAGAACAGCCGGTTCGAGCTGCATTCCGTGAGGTCCCTCTTGGCCGCCTCGATGCCGCCGAGGGCCACGGTATAAGCGGTCACGGTGATGGAGTGGCAAGCGAGAAGCTTTTTGGCCACAGCGCCCGCTGCCACTCGGGCCGCGGTTTCCCGGGCAGAGGCCCGGCCGCCGCCCCGGTGGTCGCGGATGCCGTACTTCTTTAGATAAGAGTAATCGCCGTGCCCAGGCCGAAAGATCTCCCGGAGATGATCGTAGGACGTGCTGCGGGCGTCCCGATTGAAGATCACCAGGGCCAGAGGCGTGCCGGTGGTCCTCCCCTCGAAGAGCCCGGAGAGGATCTCCACCTGGTCGGACTCC
>JARRJE010000114.1:0-6089 GCA_037379765.1 Deltaproteobacteria bacterium | reverse complement strand
CCGGCTCGGCGAGCCTCTTCGGCTACACATTCAAGTCCAAGGGGCTCGAGGCGCAGAAAGATATCAACATGGGGCAAGGAGCATGGATTGACGAACAGAACTCGCATGGCGATCTCCCGCAGGTGTGTTGTTCGCTCAAACTCGGCAATAAGGGCGATGACTGTTGCGAGGTCGCTGCCGGCCGCTTCCAGGCTCACCAGCCGTACAGGCCCCAGGAATCCCAATCCCATGGATTGTGCGGGTTCCACGCATCGTAAGCCTCGTGATAAAGGTAATCGTTGATCGTGCGCAGCTGTTCCTCGCTCAACTGATGCCAGACGCCCCTCTCGGCGCAGGTCACGCGCCGTTCGGCAAAGATCTTGTTCCACGCCGTCATCGTCAGGGATTCGGGATAGAGAAACTCACTTTCCCTGGTCTGCCGGCTGTGGCATTTTTTGCAAAAATCGCGATACAACTTCATCCCTTGCCGGAGATTGGCGAAGGTGAGCTTGCGAACGGTGTCGGTGCGCGGGTCGTATCGCTTGAACGGCCTGGCCTGCACCGCCGAAATTGCAGCGAGCAGGAGAACCGCCAACAGCAGCATCGCCTTGTGCAGCCGGGATGGAAAGCGGCGGCGGGACAAAACGGCTCACTCCCCCAGTTCGGGGAAATACCGCTGCCGGCAGGTTTGGCACAAGCCGGAAGAGAGTGGTTCGCAGGTCTGCATGGTCAAGTACTCCTCAATCCGTTGCCAGTAGCGCTCGTCGTTGCGAAGCCGCCTGCAGCAAGAGCAGATCGGGGCAATGGCCTGCAGGAGTCTTATTTTTTCGGTGGTCTGCTGGAGTTCTTCAGTCAGCAACTGTCGATCGTGATCCGCTAATCGCGGCAACGTGATGTCGAGACCGAGCTCGAGCACCAGCTGTTGGCCCTGGTCGTCCCCCGGAAAGGGATAGGCATATACCTGGTAAGTGACTGCGTCGGCCTCGTGATGCCACTCCCAGGTGCGGGGCTCCATCGTGAGCAGGATTTCGGGAACGGGACAGGCGGGTCCGGCGACGTCGCAGCCAAAAATGTCGATGCAGAAGCGGCTATCGGGATCGCCGAACCGCTCCCGGAAGAAATCGTTGGCATACCGGAAGGTATGGTCCGGCGCCTCCAGGCAGACATAGGCCGGAAAGCCTTTGAATAACTCCAAGAGCTGTCGGCGTTCGGTGAGAATCGTCTGCTGCATTTTGCGGCAGCCGGCGATTTCTTTTTCAAGGGCGACAAGCCTGCCTTCCAGCTCTTCATATGTCGGTTTGGCGGACAATATATTCCTCCTTGCGAAAAGCGAAAAAGAAAAAAATGCGAAAGAATTGGAGACGAAATAACGCACTCCTATTGTGGCGCGCCGGACAGAGCGAAGTCAAACCCAAAGAAGAAGATCTTGAAAGGATTAGGTGCAGTTGCCGTAACAAGAATCAGGCTATGGACTATGGAATTTGTCAGGGGGAGATCAGAAGCTGAGGGTGATGCCCACGTAGGGCCCCGAATGGTCGAAGTTGTGCCTGGCGTCGTCGGTTTCGAGATCGATGAATAAGAACCGATAGCCGCCGTAAATGTCGAGGAAGGGGGAGAGAGTGAGTGAAAGTTCCGCCTGGCCGTCAAAAACGTCGCCGGGACTGTAACCCATGCCGGTGGCCCGCACCCGGGCTGCAAGCAATTCCCCCAGGATGTCCATATGCAGAATCATCCCTAAAAAGGGTAAGGGAGAACTTAAATCGCTAGTCGTCCGCTGGTCCGCGCCGCCGAGCATTGGCCGTTGGTTTTCCATCAGCTTGATTTGGCCGACCATCCCTGCAGAAAAACCAGCAAGGACATTTTCCAGATCGAGAAAGTCGTACTGGTAGACAAAATTATAGAGCATATAATCAAACCCGGCTTCGGTCTTATCGTTGAGAAAAAAGGAAACAATGCTTCGGTCAAGGATGCTCCTGCTTTCGGTCAGGTAGGAAAAGCTTAAATGGTGCCTGCCGAAATTGGCCGGCAGCCTCGAGACAAGAGAGGATAGGCCGTTCATTCCGAGATATTTTGGAAGCAGCGGGTAGGTAAGGCCGCTTTCAAAACGGCGGTTCCCGGCAAGATCAGGCAATCCGTGGTCGCCCAATTCGAGGCTGGCTGCGGCAGCAGGTGAAAGAGTGGTCAATACGGAAAACAGAAAGGCACTGAGGACGGCGAAGTGCTTCATATTCCTCCCCCCCTTTGCCGAACGTGCCTTGAAGAACTGCAATCATTATAACACGGATTTGGCGGCCTCCGATAAAAATGGTGATTCCACCACTTGGTGGGGCAAAAGCCCTAAATGTTGCTGTCTTGCTTCCGGACCGTCGAGTTGTCGCCTTTTCTTGTCTATTTATTTATCTCTTTGTTTTTTTGTATTTATATGAATAGATAGAAGGCTGGTTGATGGCGGTGGCACATGAGTTGCTATTACGCTGGGCAAGCTTGCTTTACAGCATCTTATTTTCTCTTCCCCTTTTTGTCGAGGCAGAGCCGATTGGCGGCTCTGCCTTATTTTTTTGGTGACAAGATCTCCGGCCTGGCACAAAGCCGAACGCCCCCTTCGGGGGAAGATTTCACGCTTCCTGGTCCTCCCCGGCATCCCCGCTTGACAGCCCCTGTTCCTCCTCTGAAAATAAAATGAGGATAATTCTTGAACCATTCCCCCAGGAGGAGCCATGCCTCGCGCTATCTGGAAAGGATCGATCACCTTCGGGCTGGTTAACGTGCCGGTGGCCCTCTATCCGGCAGAAAGCCGTTCCGAGCTTCACTTCTCTCTCCTGGATAGCCGCAATCACGCCCACGTGCGCTATCGGCGAGTGAACGAAATCACCGGCGAGGAGGTGCCCTGGAGTGAGATCGTCAGGGCCTATGAGTATGAGGACGGTGAATTCGTCATCCTGGAGGAAGACGATTTCAAACGGGCCGAGGTGGAATCAACGCAAGCCGTGGAGATTGAAGACTTCGTGGATCTCGATGCTATCGACTACGTCTATTTCGATAAGCCCTATTACCTGGCCCCTGGCAAAAGGGGAGAAAAAGGCTACGCGCTTCTGCGGGAAACCCTGCGGCGCACGGGCAAGGTGGGGATTGCCAAGGTGGTGATCCGGACCCGGCAGTATCTGGCGGCGCTCATCCCCGAGGGAGACGCCCTGGTGCTTGATCTGTTGCGCTTCCATGAGGAACTGCGGGAACCGGTCGAGCTCGAGTTGCCGGGGCGCGATTTGGCCCGGTACAAGGTCTCCGAAAAAGAGATCGAGATGGCGGAAAAACTGGTGGCGGCCATGAGCTCCGAGTGGCAGCCCGAGAAATATCACGACGACTACAGCGAGTCTTTGATGAAATGGATCGAGCGGAAGGCCAAGGAAGGAACCGCTGCCCTGCCTTCCCCCGGGGAGTTGGCCGCGGGCAAAGCGCCCGGCACTGGAGCCGAAGTCATCGACATCAGCGAGCTGCTCAGGAAGAGCGTAGAGCAAACTGCCCGGAAGCGCGGCCGGGGTAATGTCAAAAGCGAGCCGGGGGTGAAGAAGTCCAAACAAAAAGAGACGGCAAAGACCTGAGTTTCCTTTGGCGTAAGCTTTCATCGGCAGCCTATCTCGTCCTTCCGTACTTCGGTCTCCTGGCTACCGTTTAAGATTCTGCAGACTGCGGGCTGCGCCATTCCCTACCCTAACATCCTTAGGGAGAACAAATTTTGGCTTTAGAGCAGTACCGACGTAAGCGCCGCTTCGACCGTACGCCCGAGCCGTCCGGGCAGAAAGAGCAGAGCGGCTCCGGGCGCCTCTACGTCATTCAGAAACATGCGGCCAGCCACCTCCATTATGATTTTCGGCTGGAGCTCGACGGCGTGCTCAAGAGCTGGGCCGTGCCCAAGGGCCCCAGTCTCGTACCCGGAGAGAAGCGTCTGGCCGTGCAGGTTGAGGACCACCCGGTCGAATACGGCAGCTTCGAAGGGACCATCCCCGAAGGTGAATACGGCGGTGGCACGGTCATGCTCTGGGATCGGGGGCAGTGGGAGCCGCTGGGCAACGCCAGTCGGGACTATGAAAAAGGCCACCTCTCCTTCCGACTCGCCGGTGAAAAACTGCAAGGGGAATGGACCCTGGCACGGATGCACGGGAAGGCGGCCGGAGAGAAGGGCCGGAACTGGCTCCTCATCAAGAAAAAAGATGATGCTGCCCAAGATGGTGATATCACCGAGGAGCAGCCGTTGAGTGTGGCGAGTGGGCGCTCCCTGGAGGAAATAGCCGAGGCAGCCAATACTATCCGGCATCCGGCCGGCGACATCAGTATCGATTCCGAGAGCAAGAGGAATGAGAAAGACCGTCCCCCATTTAAAGAAACCCCGGCCGCCATCGATCCTGCCCGACTGCCCCATGCCAATCGGGCTACGCTTTCTGCCGATATTTCGCCGCAGATGGCCATCCTGGCGGATGAGCCGCCGGAGGGTGAAAATTGGCTGCATGAAATCAAGTACGACGGCTACCGTATCCTGGCGGTGATTAAGTCGGGCAAGATCCGACTTCTCACTCGACGGGGCAAGGACTGGGCCGGTAAATTCGCTCCAGTGGCAGCCGCCCTGGCCGAGCTGTCCTCGGCGGATGCGGTTTTGGACGGCGAAGTGGCGGTGCTGCGGCCGGACGGCACTACCGATTTCCAGGCTCTGCAGAACGTGCTCGAAGGAATTGGATCCGGCCAGATGGTCTATTTTCTCTTCGATGTGCCCTTTTACGGGGAATACGACCTCTCCGCAGTCCCGCTTCTGACCCGCAAGCAATTCCTTGAGCGCCTGCTGGTGGGAGTTGCCCCCGAACATCCTGTTCTGCGCTTTAGCGACCATATTCAGGGCAACGGCGATATTGTCTTCGAGCAGGCCTGTCGGCTGGGACTCGAGGGGATCGTCTCCAAGCGGGCTGACAGCGCTTACGTACAAAAGCGCACCCGCAACTGGCTCAAGGTCAAATGTCTTGAACGCCAGGAATTCGTCATCGGCGGCTATACCGAGCCCTCAGGCTCTCGGCAAGGGTTTGGAGCCTTGCTCCTTGGCTACTATAACGGGCGGTCGGGGCTTGTTTTCGCGGGCCGAGTGGGAACCGGTTTCAAAGAGAAGGTGCTCGCCGACTTGAGCGGCCGCTTCCAGAAACGGGAGCGGTCGAATCCGCCGTTTGCTAATCCGCCCACGGGCCGAGAGGCCAAAGGTGTGCACTGGATCGCTCCCGAGCTGGTGGCAGAAGTGGAGTTCAGCGAGTGGACGGAGGACGGGGTCCTGCGGCAACCCGTTTTCAAAGGCCTAAGAGAGGACAAGGAGCCAAGAAAGGTGGTCCGCGAAAGGCCGCAGTCCTGGTCAACGCCGGAATCCGGGGCTTCCGGACCACCGGCCAGGTCTGCAGCAGGCCGGGTCGCCGGGATCAAGCTCACTAATCCAAAACGGGTTTTTTATCCCGACATGGGGATCACCAAGGAGGAACTGGCCAAATTCTACGAGTCGATCGGCGACTGGGTTCTACCCCGGGTGGCAGGCCGGCCGCTCACCTTGCTGCGTTGCCCTCAGGGGCATGAAGAGGATTGCTTTTACCAAAAGCATCTGGAAGAGGCCATGCCCTCCACCCTCAAGGGTGTAAAAATAGAGGAGAAAGAGGGCCCGGAGATGTATGTCTACCTTGATGACCTTCCCGGCCTCGTCACCCTGGTTCAGCTCGGGGTACTTGAATTTCATCCCTGGGGGGCCAGGGTGGACAAAGTGGAAAGGCCCGATCTCATGATTTTCGACCTTGATCCGGGTGAAGGCGTGGAGTGGAAGATGGTGGTGGACGGCGCCCGGCTGCTGCGGGACCGGCTTGCCGACCTGGGCCTGGAAAGCTTCCTCAAAACCACCGGCGGCAAGGGGCTGCATGTGGTGGTGCCGCTGATCCGCCGTGCCGGATGGGACGAGGTCAAGGATTTCGCCAGGGCAGTGGCCGAAGATGTCGCCCGCACCGACCACCACCACTATATTGCCACCATGAGCAAGTCCAGGCGCCGGGAAAAGATCTATATCGATTACCTGCGTAACGCCAGGGGCGCCACCTCGG
>JARRJE010000113.1:0-8968 GCA_037379765.1 Deltaproteobacteria bacterium | reverse complement strand
GTGCCCAGCCGCACCAGCGTCAACATGCTGCCCGAGACGGTGGCCCGTTGTGCGGCAATCCCCAATATTGTCGGCATTAAGGAGGCCACAGCCAGTCTGCACCAGATTAGCGAGGTGATCCGGCTCTGCCCTTCGGACTTCGCAGTGCTCTCCGGAGACGATTTCACTTCCATGCCCACCGTGACAGTGGGCGGTACCGGGGTGATCTCGGTCACTTCCAATATTGCGCCCAAAGAGATGGCGTCCATGATGGACGCCGCTCTGGCAGGAGATTACGCCCGGGCTCGGGAGCTGCACTACCGGCTCTTCCCGCTCATGAAGGCCATGTTCCTGGACACCAACCCGGTGCCGGCCAAGACGGCTCTCGCCTTGATGGGCAAGATCAAGACGGGGGCAGTCCGGCTGCCTCTTTATGAAATGAGTGAGGCCGGTCTGGGCAAGCTGAAAACCGCCCTGACCTCTCAGGGCCTGCTGTAGGAAGCGGTCAATGGCAACGTACTGTAAAACCGTGCCCCTACGTCTCTGGCACCGATAATTAAAGGTTTTCCGGAAAAAACTCAAATCGTGGTTGGCTTTAAATTTTGCTTTTTTCTGACAGCTGACCACCGAAAGCTGCCAGCCGCATAACGGAGGAAAATATGACCAAAGTCATCGTTGCCGGCGCCGCCGGCCGCATGGGCCAGCGCATTGGCTATATGGTCCATGCGGCCGACAACCTGGAACTAGCCGGCGGCTTTGAAAAGAGCGACAACCCCGCCGTCGGCAGGGACATAGGAGAGGTCGGCGGCTATGGTACCACCGGAATAAAGATCGCCGCCGGTCTGGAAGAGATCATCAATACAGGCGAGGTGATCATCGATTTCACCTTTCATGCAGGTACAATGGAGCATGCCCGACTCGCCGGCCGGCACCGCAAGGCGATGGTGATCGGCACCACCGGCCTTTCTTCGGAAAACCTGGCCGAGCTCAAAACTCTGGCCGAGGGCCACTTTCCTTGCGTTCAGTCTCCCAATATGGCAGTGGGGGTGAATGTCCTTTTCAAGGTGGCCAGGAAGGTGGCCTCCATCCTGGGCGACGGCTATGATATCGAGATCGTCGAGGCCCATCACAGGATGAAGAAGGATGCCCCTTCCGGCACCGCTCTCAAACTGGGAGAAATGGTAGCCGCCGGAGTGGGCCGCGATCTGGCCGAAGTGGGGGTGTACGCCCGCCATGGTCTTATCGGCGAACGCAGTGACAAGGAAATCGGCATCCAGACCATCCGGGCCGGGGATATCGTGGGCGAGCACACTGTCTATTTCGCTGGAGCCGGCGAACGGCTGGAGATCACGCACCGGGCCCACAGCAGGGACAATTTCGCCAAAGGAGCGGCGCTCGCCGCCGCCTGGGTGGCCGGAAAGTCCAACGGCATCTATACCATGTTCGACGTCCTGGGTCTGCAGGACTTGTAGATAAGGCAGCACGTGAGAATTGTCCGCTGCCAGACCAAGACGGGCAGCCGTTACGGAATCTTGGAGGGGGAATCCGTGGCTCTTCTGTCCGCTGGCCCTTTCGGGGACTATCGAAGGGATGAGGAGATTCCTCTTGCCGCGGTCCACCTGCTCGCTCCCTGCGAGCCTACCAAAATTGTGGCGGTGGGGATCAATTACCGCCCCCATGCCGCGGAGATTGCTTTTGAAATCCCGGCCGAGCCATTGCTCTTTTTAAAGCCCCCCTCAGCGGTGATCGGACCCGAAGAGGCCATTATCCTGCCCGCCATGAGCCGGCAGGTGGAGTACGAGGGGGAGTTGGCAGCTGTGATCGGCCGTCCGGCCAAAGACGTACCTGAGGAGGAGTCCCTACGATATGTCTTGGGCTACACCTGCTTCAACGACGTCACTGCTCGCGATCTTCAGAAAAAGGATGTCCAATTCACCCGGGCAAAGAGTTTCGACACCTTCGCGCCTTTTGGTCCCTGGATCGAAACAGAACTCGATCCGGACCGAGTGACCATCGAGACGAAGGTAAACGGAGAGCTCCGGCAACGGGCGGCCTCCTCTGAGATGCTCCGCTCCACCGCGATGCTCGTCAGCTTCGCCTCCCGTGTGATGACCTTGCTGCCCGGGGATGTTCTGGCCACGGGCACTCCGGCCGGGGTCGGTCCTTTACAGGCGGGAGACACCGTAACCGTGACCATCGACCAGATAGGAACTTTAACCAACAAGGTAGCACATTCATGATTACTATCGAAAAAGCAGAGCGGCTGAAGCATCTGCCGCCTTATCTCTTCGCGGAATTGGATCGCAAGAAGGCGGAGGCTCAAGCCAAGGGGGTGGACGTCATCGACCTGGGGGTGGGAGACCCGGACCAGCCCACCCCGGAACACATCATCGACCGGCTGGCGGCGGCGGCTCGCAATCCCCAGTATCATCGCTATCCAAGCTATTCCGGGCTCAATAGTTTCCGGGAAGCGGTGAGCCGCTGGTATGAAAAGCGGGCGGGCATCTCCCTTGATCCCAAACAGGAAGTGGTCTCCCTCATCGGCTCCAAAGAAGGCATTGCCCACATCCCGCTTGCATTCATCAACCCCGGAGACGTTGTACTGGTCCCCTCACCGGCCTACCCGGTATACAAGATCGCCACCCTCTTTGCCGGCGGTACGCCTTACGAGATGCCGCTGCTCGAGGAAAACGGCTTCCTCCCGGACCTTGGCGCCATCCCGGCAGAGGTCTTGGGCAAAGCCAAGATGATGTTTCTCAACTATCCCAACAATCCCACCGCCGCCACCGCTACCACAAACTTTTTCAAGGAAGTGGTCGCCTTTGCCGAGAAGCATGACGTCATGGTTTGTCACGATTTCGCCTATTCGGAGATGACCTACGACGGCTACGTGCGTGGCTGGCGCAGATGCGGTCCCTTTACACCGAGCGGCGCGACATCCTGGTCCAGGGTTTGCAGGAACTGGGCATCGAGAGTCCGAGCCCCAAGGCTACTTTCTACGTATGGGCCAAGGTGCCGCCCGGGTACACTTCAACAAGCTTTGTCGCGCACTTGCTGGAGAGGGCCGGCCTGGTTACCACGCCGGGCAATGGTTTCGGCGGACCGGGGGAAGGCTATTTCCGAATGGCGCTCACCGTCTCCAAGGAGCGGCTAGCCGAGGCCCTGGCCCGCATCAGGCAGGCCGGGTTCTAATGGCAAAGGTCTTTATCGGCCTGGGTTCAAATCTGGGGCAAAGACGAGCCAATCTGCTCGACGGATGGCATCGCTTGAAAGGGCATCCCCGAATTCGGTGCCTGCAGCTCTCCAGCCCTTATGAAGCGGCGCCGGTGGGCATGGCATCTCTTAATTGGTTCACCAATGCGGTGGGAAAGATTGAAACCGAACTGAGCCCAGAGGAACTGCTTAAAGTGATGCTAGCGGTGGAGCGGGAGATGGGCCGGGACCGACACAAAGGCCGCGACCGGATCATCGATCTCGACCTTCTCTTTTATGATGATCTCGTCCAGGAGGATCCCTCCTGCCGGGTGCCCCATCCGGAAGTTGCACAACGGCTTTTCGTGCTGGTGCCTCTGGCCGAGATCGCCCCTGGCTTCCGCCACCCCGAGACTCACCTCAATCCGGCGGCCATGATCGCCAAACTAAATCCCGCTGGGCAGGAGATTCGCCAGGCCGAATGGGAGGAAGAAGGATGAATCCACTTCGACTGTTGATCCTGGTCATACTTATTTATCTGCTTTACCGCCTGCTGAGAAAGAAGCAGGGCCGTCCCTTAGAGCGGGGCGAACTGGATCCGGTCAAGCACGATATCCTCATTGAGGATCCAATCTGCCACACTTACGTGCCTAAAGGCCAAGCGGTTTCCCTGGACCATGGAGAAAAAATCTATTATTTCTGCAGCAGAAAATGCCGTGACGCCTTCTGCCGCAAGGAGGAAGAAAAAACATGAAGTTTTTCATCGATACCGCCAACCTCGACGAGATCCGCCAGGCCGTAAACATGGGGATGGTCGACGGGGTCACCACCAATCCTTCGCTGGTAGCCAAAGAAGAGCTTCCCTTCAAGGAGATCCTCACCGAAATCTGCAAGCTTGTTGACGGCCCGGTGAGCGCCGAGGTGGTGAGCCTGGAAGCGGCCGGCATGGTCGCGGAGGGCAAAAAACTGGCAGCCCTCCACGAGAACATCGTCATCAAGGTGCCGATGACCACCGAGGGGCTCACGGCCACTAAAATATTTGCCGATGAAGGGATCAAGACCAACGTCACCCTGGTTTTCTCACCGGCACAAGCCTTGCTGGCCGCTAAGGCTGGAGCTACCTTCGTCAGCCCTTTCGTGGGCCGGCTCGATGACATCGCCCAGAGCGGCATGGAGCTGATTGATCAAATCATGACCATTTACCAAAACTACGGCTTCGCCTCGGAGGTTATCGTCGCCAGCGTCCGCCATCCTATACATGTGATCGAGGCCGCATTAACCGGTGCCCATATCGCTACTATTCCCTTCAAGGTTATTGGTCAGCTCGCCAAGCATCCGCTCACCGACATCGGTATGGAGAAATTCCTTAGGGACTGGCAGAAACGAAACCAAGCCTGAAGGATTGCATGTCCGAATCGATCGCTCCCAAACCACTCTGCCTCCTTCTCGGCGTTGGCCTCTGTCTGCTGCCGGCGACGGCAGCAGCCGCTATTTATGGTTATATGGATGATAAGGGAGTGATGCATTTCACCAACGCCCCCATTGACGGCCGCTATCAACTGATAAGCCCGGCCCCGGCCAAAAAGACACGGCGGATTAAGCTCATAGCCGGCGATTTCGAGCGTCATATCCAGGAAGCCGCCCAACGATTCCAAATTGACCCCCTGCTGATCAAGGCCGTGATCTGGACGGAATCCTGCTTTGATTGTCGGGCGGTTTCAAAAAGAGGAGCCCAAGGACTCATGCAGCTGATGCCGGAGACCGCTCATGACATGGGAGTATTCAATCCTTTCGATCCAAAGGAAAACATCCAGGGCGGTACCCGATATCTGCGCAAAATGCTCGACCTGTTCAAAGGGAACTTGCGCCTAGCGCTTGCCGCTTATAATGCAGGGCCGGATCGGGTGCAGCTCCTGGGACAAGTGCCGCGCTTCCGGGAGACGATAAAGTACGTCGAGCAGGTCTTGCGCCTTTACCGCCAATATCAGGCCGCAGCGGCGGCCGGCAAAACATGGGTCACCATTGCCTACGATTAAAGCCGTGCATCGCGTTGCCACCCTTCCCAATATGCTCACCGCGTACCGCTTAACAGTGGTGCCCGTGCTTCTCTTTTGCCTACAGCCCGCCGCCGGCAATGGCATGCGGCTTCTCGCCTTTGCCCTTTTCCTGTCCGCGGCGCTCACCGACCTGGCCGACGGCTACATCGCCCGCAAACAGCAGAGCGAATCCATTCTCGGCAAACTGATGGATCCCCTGGCCGACAAGGTCCTGGTGGCGGCAGCTTTAATTATGCTTATTCCCATGGGAATGGTGCCGGCATGGGTCAGTTTCCTGATCATCGCCCGCGAGCTGGCCATCACTGGTCTCCGGAGCCTGGCCGCTTCCTCCGGCATCGTGGTGGCGGCCAGCGGCTTGGGCAAGCTCAAGAGTATTTCACAATATACGGCCCTCTGCATTCTCATCTTCCCTGCCAGCCTGCTTCCCATCTCTTTTCTTGCCGAATTGGGACTTGTCATCCTGTATATCTCGTTGGTCCTGACTATCTGGTCTGGCATCGACTACTTCTATCGGCTGCAATCTGTCTTTCTCATCAAGGGTCCTGTAAAATAAAGAAGCTTCCTAACGGCTAGATCCAACACTTACCGCTGTTTAGCTTGACACGCGGGGAGGAAGATTTCTATACTGACGCCGCTTAGAGATTGCCTGTCCGCCGGAGTGGTGAAATTGGTAGACGCACGGGACTCAAAATCCCGCGGGGGCAACCCCGTGTCGGTTCGACTCCGACCTCCGGCACCATAAATCCGAGGCCTGCCCAGCGCAGGCCTTTTTTTGTTAGCACAATCAAGTTCGAGCGTTTCTGGCTCTTTACACAGTCCACCAATTTACTTTCGGACCATCAAAAAAGTTGACTGATTTCACTTTCCATGGCGATTTATCCTCTCTTCTGAACCGTCGATGGCGGCCCGGTCCGAGGCTCGAGCTGAAACTCGGCCGGCGTGCCTCGGTGAAAGACGCCATCGAGGCCTTGGGTCCGCCGCATACGGAGATCGGCCGGTTGCAGGCCAATGGCCGGGAAATCTCCTTCGATGATCTGGTCAGAGAAGATGATGAAGTCGTGGTCTTTCCCTTAGAACCCCCCGTGGACGTTCGCCGCCCAACTAGACTGCGTCCCTTGGCCTTCCCGGAGATCCGGTTCATAGCCGACGTCAACGTGGGAAAGCTCGCCCGGCTGCTCAGGATGCTCGGCTTCGACTGCACTTATCGCAATGACCTCGACGACGCCGAGTGTGCCGCCACCGCCAGGGCAGAAAAAAGGATCTGCCTCAGCAAAGATTTTCGGCTGCTCAAACGCAGCCTGATCATACATGGCCGTCTGGTGCGGGAAAAGGATCCCCAGGCCCAACTCCGGGAGGTGGTTACCTTTTACGGGCTGAAGCCGCTCATGGCCCCGTTCAGCCGCTGCCTCCGCTGCAATGATCCTCTTGAGCCGGTGGCCAAGGCGGCAATCCTCTCTCGGCTTGAACCCCTCACCCGGAAGTACTATGATGCGTTCGAACGTTGTCCTCGTTGCGATAAAATTTACTGGGCCGGCTCCCACCGGGAGCAGATGGAAAAACTTCTTGCCGTCCTCGCCTCGGAGCAATCATGACCTTGCATACCTTTTTGTCACTGTTGGCCGCCGGTGTCAGCGGCATCTCCACCTTTATTTTGCTGCGCCGGCGGCTCGGCAGCGACTGCCTGCCCTGACTGCTTGTCTATGCTTCCGCGGGTGCGGGGCTTGTTGCTTTTCTCCTATCGAAGTTTGTTCTGTAGATAAATCCTTTTCGAGACGCTCTTTCCCATGAAGGTACAAGGTCGCCATTGCCGTACCATTTGGCCCAAAGCGGACGATCCTCGGGTGGTGCAGATTATTGACCAGCGCCAGTTGCCTCACCGGTTCGTTATTGAAGAGTTGAAGACCCTTGACGATTTTCTCGCCGCCATTCGCGAGATGCACGTCCGTGGCGCCGGACTCATCGGGGCTACCGCTGGATTCGGCATGTATATAGCCTCCCTGGAGGCCGCGGATCGAGATTTTGACCGGACCATGGACACTGCGGCGCAGCAGCTGCTTGCCACACGGCCCACTGCCCGGAACCTGGCCTGGGCAGTGGAAAGGCAACTCCAGGCAATCGCCGCAGAGCAAGAGGTCGCAAACAAGCAGCAGAAGGCGTATGAGACGGCCTGCCATATCGCCGATGAGGACGCTGAGTTTTGTCGGCGCTTGGGCGAGCACGGACTTTCCCTCATCCGGGAAATCCACGCTCAAAAAGAGGGAAAGCCGGTAAACATCCTCACTCACTGCAACGCCGGCTGGCTCGCCTTCGTCGATTACGGCTCGGCCACCGCCCCCATATACGCCGCGCATGCCGCCGGCATCCCGGTGCACGTCTGGGTAGACGAGACCCGGCCCTGGCTGCAGGGAGCTAAACTCACCGCCTGGGAACTGGGCGAGGAAGGAGTGCCCCATACCCTTATCCCCGACAACACCGGTGGCCACCTCATGCAACACGGGCTGGTGGACTTGGTGATCGTCGGTACTGATCGAACCACCCGCACTGGGGATGTAGCCAACAAAATCGGCACCTACCTGAAGGCTTTGGCCGCCAAGGACAACGCCATCCCCTTCTATGTGGCCCTGCCGTCCTCAACCTTCGACTGGTCTCTCCGCGATGGCATCAATGAAATTCCCATCGAGCAACGCTCTGGGACCGAAATCACCTGTATCCGTGGCCGCACTGCAACCGGAGGCGAGGAGACTGTCTTTGTCGCCCCGGAAGGGTGCCCCGCCGCTAATTACGCCTTCGACGTCACCCCGGCACGCCTCGTCACCGGCCTCATCACCGAACGGGGCATCTGCGCCCCCCGGGAGGAATTTATTCTAAAGTTGTTTCCCGAGCACCGCTGATCAAAAAAGAGTTTCCACCACCGTATCGTGGAAATGGGGCCGAAAAGCCTTGATCCGGTTATTGTCCCGAGAGGGATAAACCCGGTTGGTAAGGAGGGCCACCGCCAGCTCCTTCTCGGGGTCCACCCAGAAGGAGGTGCCGGTGAAGCCCAAGTGACCGAAACTGCTCTCAGAAAAATAGTGACCGGTGGAAGATCCGACGGGAGATGGGGTATCGAAGCCGAGAAGCCAACTCGTTTTGGTGTTTTCATGGCGAGAAGCGAGGAACGCTTGCAGGTCCTTCGGGCGATAGGCGGGGTGGGCCGTCCGGCCCTGCCGAACATCGAGGAGATGAAGGGCCAGCGCCAGCACACCGCCTGCGGTGCCGAACAGGCCGGCATGACCCGCCACCCCGCCCATGGCGTGGGCATTGTCGTCATGGACCTCGCCAGAAAGAATCCTTCCCCTCCAGGGACAATCTTCGGTGGCAGCGAAAGGCCGCTTTGGGCTGGCAGCTCCCAGCGGATGAAAGAAAAGCTCCTCCTCAAGGAGGAGAGGCGCCAGGACTGTGGTGGCTATCACACTGTCCAGTTGCCGGCCGCTCTTTTCCTCCACAATTATTCCCAAGAGCATATAGTCAAGATCACTGTAAAGACAGCCGCAGCCGGGGATGTACAAAAGCGGTTCGGCAAGAAGCCACCGGCGGAGGGCTGCATTCCGGCCCTCTGGCGGCATCTTGACCAGCTCCTTGTAATAGGGACGGTGGGACGGCAGTCCAGAGGCATGGCCGAGGAGGTGGCGAAGGGTGATTCTTTGCTTGTCGGCCGGAATGTCATCGGGAAGAAGAGAGGGAAGGGGGAGGTCGAGGGC
>JARRJE010000112.1:0-6136 GCA_037379765.1 Deltaproteobacteria bacterium | reverse complement strand
GGGAGGCGCTCTCGCCGGAGATGACCATCTGGGAGGCCATCTCCGATGACAACGACGTGATCCGCCTGGGCAGCCGTGAGGTAAACAGCCGGGCCTATGTGGCCAAATTCGGTTTTTCCGGCACCGACCAGCAGAAGAAAGTGAAGGCCCTTTCCGGGGGCATGCGCAACCGGGTGCATCTGGCCAGGATGCTGAAGAGCGGTGGCAATGTCATCCTACTCGATGAACCCACTAACGACCTGGATGTGAACACCCTGCGGGCTCTTGAAGAGGCCCTGGAGAATTTCGGCGGCTGTGCCGTGGTCATCAGCCATGACCGTTGGTTTCTGGACCGGATCGCCACTCACATTCTCGCTTTCGAGGGTGACAGCCAAGTGACCTGGTTTGACGGCAACTATACCGAATATGAGGAGGACCGGCGGGCGCGGATGGGGAGCGCCGCCGATCAGCCCCACCGCATCAAGTATCGGCACCTGACCCGCAGTTGAGGGCGCAAGCGCTCACAGGCACCGCATCTTTGCACGATCGCTCACTCCCGCATAGCGCTGCTATAGCGGGAGGGAGCGCTTTCGCAAACCTTTGGCACCTATGAGCGCTTTCCATTTTTCCAATGAATTTTTTGAACCGGCAATCTGGAACTGTTCTTGATCGATAACCGGCTGTTGTTCCCATCAAATCGCCTGTGCTATAGTTGATGAGGAGGAGAAGATCTCCAAATCAGCTGCGAAAAGGCTGCTTTGAGGGGGTACACCTTTTTTGAATCATACGGGGGCACAGCCATGCGGAAAATGATATTGGTGGTGATCGCGGCGGCGGGCCTGCTGTTGGCCTGCCCATCGGTCCAGGCGGCCGACTACAGTCAGATGAGCACAGCGGAGCTGGCCGGCATGCGGGACACCATACAGAAGGCCCCTGAAAAGGAACGCCGGGCCTTCCAGGAGGAGTGGGAGCGGCGGGTGCGGATGATGACCACCGCCGAGCGGAGGCAGTATCTGGGACCGCCGGCAGAGGCCCAAGAGGGAAAAGCCCAGCCCGAATATGGACGGGAATCGCAAGAAAGCCAGCGGTTAGGGCTCACACCGCGGCGGGAACAGTTGGTCGCCCCACCGGCGAGCGTCGCTCCCAGGCGGTTTGGGGAGAGGAATCCTTACCAGGAGCGGAAGCGGCAGATCGGCCCCCGCCGTTTCGCCCCTACCCCCGATCTCAACGGCGGCTCGCCATTCAATTTCAACCGTGATTCCGGCATGCAGGGGGGCCCTAAAGGGAGCAAACGCTGAGCACTTCGCTCCCACCTGCGATGAAGGAGGGATTCCGGGCCCGGCATGTCCGCCGATTATGGCCCGGCTGCTCGTGCCCTCTTCTTTTAAACTATACACTACCGGCCGGGAACAGTCCTTTTCCTTCTCCGATCAGGGTAAGGAGGGGTGATCGATACGTCGGCCAGGGAGCCTCTTTCTGCCTGATGATCGGATGCAGATCGTCGATTATCGGGGCGAGATCTCGCCTGATGACATCGGGATCGCCTTCGATGAAAACGTCCCGTCTCCAATCAGGTTTCACTCAGGGCCTCTAGCTCCTCCCAGCGGCCGTAAGCCTTGGCCAGCTTCTCTTCCAGTGCGGCCAGCCGGGCCTTGACTGCAGCCACATCCGATCCGCTTTTCTGATAGAAAGCGGGATCGCCGAGTTTTCCGTACAGCTCCTGCTGCTCGGCTTCCAGAGATTCGATTTTCGCCGGCAGCTCCTCCAACTCCCGATTTTCCTTGAAGCTCAACTTGCGGAGCCGCCTCCGAGGTGATCGCGGCTTCCCCTCCTTCTGGGTCTTGACCGGGGAAGGAAGGAGCGACCGCCGCTGCCACAACCAGTCGTCATAGCCGCCCACGTACTCGTTCACCCGGCCTTCGCCCTCGAACACAAGGGTGCTGGTGACCACATTGTTGAGAAAGGCGCGGTCATGGCTCACCAGCAGGATGGTGCCTTGGAAGGCAAGGAGCAGCTCTTCCAGCAATTCCAGGGTATCCACGTCGAGATCGTTGGTGGGCTCGTCCAGCACCAGGAGATTGACCGGCCGGGTGAAGAGCCGAGCCAGCAGCAGCCGATTGCGCTCGCCGCCCGAGAGGACCCCCACCGGGCTGCGGGCGCGGGCCGGGGAGAAGAGAAAATCCTGCAGATAGCCGATGACATGCCTGGGCTTGCCGTTCACGATCACCTGGCCGCCGTCCGGGGCCACGTTTTCCTGGACCGAGCGGTCTTCGTCCAGCTGAGCCCGCTTTTGGTCGAAATAGGCGATCTCCAGCCCGCTGCCATGCCGGAGACGGCCGGCATCGGGCTGGAGATCGCCCAGCAGCAGCCGGATGAGGGTGGTCTTGCCGCAACCGTTCGGGCCGATGATTCCCACCCGGTCCCCCCGCAGGATGGTGGTGGAAAAATCGTAAATGAGCGGCCACTCCCCGAAGGAGCAGGAAATATGTTCAGCCTTCACCACCAGTCTGCCGGAGCGCTCCGCCTCTTGAATTTGCAGTCTGGCCGAGCCGCTTCGCGTCCGGCGGGCCCGGCGCTCCTCGCGCATTTTTTCCAGGGCCCGCACTCGGCCTTCGTTGCGGGTGCGGCGTGCCTTGATGCCCTGGCGGATCCACTGCTCTTCCTGGGCCAACTTGCGATCGAATTTGGCTTGCTGGGCACTCTCCTCTTCCAGGGCTGCCTGCTTGCGGGTGAGATACAGATCGTAATCGCCGGGCCAGGAGGTGAGACGCCCCCGGTCAAGCTCGACGATGCGGGTGGCGAGCCGGCGCAGCAGAGCCCGGTCATGGGTGACGAAAAGCAGGGCGCCCCGAAAAGCAAGGAGGAACTCCTCGAGCCAGCGGATGCTCGCAATGTCGAGGTGATTGGTGGGCTCATCAAGGAGAAGCAGGTCCGGCTCGATGACCAGAGCCCGCCCCAGCAGCACCCGGCGTTTGAAGCCGCCGGAGAGCTCGGCAAAAGAGGCATCGGCCGGCAACTCCAGGCGGCTGAGCACGGATTCAACCCGCTGCTGCAAGTGCCAACCGCCAGCCGTCTCCAATTCATGTTGCACCTCGGCAAGGCGGTCAAGGAGCGAAGGGAGGGGGCTGCAGCTGACCTGCTTGCCGAGCCGATGATACTCAGCGAGCAGGGCCACCATCTTTCCCAGACCGGCAGCCACAGTTTCAAAAACGGTGCCGGTCGCTTCGGCGGGCACCTCCTGGAACAGATAAGCAATTTGCAGCCCTTGCCGGCGGATGACGGCGCCGGCGTCCGGAGTCAGCTCGCCGCTTATCACGCGCAGCAGAGAGGATTTTCCTTCGCCGTTGCGGCCGACCAGACAAACCCGCTCTCCGGCCTCGATCTGAAAATCGATCTCTTCCAGGACCGGCGGCCCGCCGAAACCGAGCCGGACCCCTTGCAGTTGCATGAGCGCCATGATGATTACGAAAAGGGTAGGATTTCTGGATGCAGGTCAGTTATGCCCGGAAGCAGGAGGAAGAGCAAGCGTTTTTGTGCAGCGATGAGGAGCCAACAATCAGCCAGAAGGCGAAGAGGGGGTGGGGGAAGTTTTTTCGGGCTGCCCCTGTTGTTCGAGCAGCCTGGCGAGAACCGGCTTGCTGGCCTCGCCGAAATAGAAAGAACGATGGGGAAACGGGATTTCGATGCCATGGGCGTCAAAAGCCTGCTTGAGGCGGCGTCGGTACTCCCGGCCCACCGCCCACTGCTGAATGGGCTTGGTCTTGAGGCGACCCTTGATCACCACCGCGGAGTCAGCAAAGGCGTCCACCCCGAAAATCTCCATGTCATCGAGCATATGCGGGCCGTATTGGGGGTCGGTCCGCATTTCCGCTCCCACCTGGCGCATGACCTCGATCACCTTGTCGACGTCTTCTTTGTAAGCAACTCCGATATCGAGGACGTAGGCCGACCACTCGTAGGTCATGTTGGAAAGGGTGGTGATGGCGCCGTTCGGAAAGATGTGCACCACTCCTGCCAAATCGCGAAGAACGATCTTGCGGAAATTGATACTTTCCACCAGTCCGCCGGTGCCGTTGACGATGGCCACATCGCCCACCCGCACTTGATTTTCGAAGATAAGAAAGAAGCCGGCGATAAGGTCGCGCACCAGATTTTGGGCACCGAAGCCAAGGACCACGCCGAGGATACCGGCGCTCGCCAAAATAGCGCCGATCTTCACTTCGAATTCCTGGAGGATGAGCAACCCGGCCACCCCCCAGATGAAGATGGCGACCCCCTGGCGGAAAAGCCGCATCAGTGTTTCGGCCCGTTTGCTCTCTTCGGTGGCCTCCTTCCCCTCGGCCAGCTTCTGGGCCAGCACCCGCCGCTCCATCCGGAGCATAGCCCGCCTGATCGCTGTCATGACGAGGAGAGTCAAAACGAGGATGAGCGCAACTCGGAAGGATCGGGCGAGCAACTCTGCCCCTCCGGTGATCTTTGGAAGACGGGCAAAAATATCGTTCATGGGATCAATTTCTCAAAACTATTCTGGATCGGCCGCGGGGTGGGAAAAAAGTGGCATTGCCTCCAAGAAGGATTAGCATAACGCCGGGCGGGAATGAGCCCGGCCCACCCGAAGATGCGGATAGGCTCGGGCCCACAAAAAAGGCGCGGGGGGAATCGGTTCAGGCCGATACCTTCTTGGCCTCCAGGAATTGATTGTACAGAGTCTTGATCCGTTTGCGCAACTCGCTGATTTTTCGGGAATCCTCCTCGGTGGCCCACCGCGGCTCGCTGATGGAATAGACCTGTTTGTGGAGCTCGTCGAGCGTCACGTCGGTAGTATAGCACCATTCGTCCGTACAGATCGATTCCATTTCCGCAGCTTCTTTAATCTCGGCGTCCAGGAGATCCAAGGCCTTATTCAGCTGATCAATGAATTCCCGATGGGCCCGCAACATGACTTCTTCCATATCCTTTTGTTTCTGCATGAGCCGCCTCCTTTTCATGAATTTCCAGATCTGGCATCAGGTGGATATTTTCAGCCGACCAAGGGAGCGGCCGGCCTTGTTCTCAAAAAAATGGTATCACACCGCAAAAATGGGTGTCAAAATCTCAGCTTAAAAGCGGGGGAAGAGGGACGGTGACACGCAGCCGCGCAGTGGGCAGGAAAGGAAACGGCAGCCGCCGGGTGCAGTCAGGCCTCCGACGGCTGCCGATGAAGGAAAGAAAGACGGCGCTGGGATTTCTTCTCGTTCTACTTTATCTTGATTTCTTTCTCGTTTTCCCAGAGGCCGTGGATGTTGCAGTAGGAGGTGGCGTAAAGAGTTCCCGGTTTGGTGGTCTTCATGCTGACGGTCACCGTGTGGTTGGTATGCACCGGCCCGGTATCCGGACCTTCGGTGGATTCGCCATGGGCGCTGAACTCGAAATTGCCGATCTGGTATGGAAATTTTCCTCCCTCAGGTTTGAAATAGAGCTTGATCCACTTGATGTGATGCTCGGTTTTGTTTGGGTGGGACACCTCTTTGCCGATGGCGACCTTGACGTCGAACATCTCGTCGGCGGCCACCTGGTCGGGGCAATCGATCACCGGCACATGCTTTTCAGTCTTCCAGTCCGCAGTTTGATAGAGCTCGCCTACTTTACCCATGCGTTCTTCCTCCTTGTCTATGTCAGGGTGGGGGATTGGCCGGCAGCGCCCCTGCATTCCCCTGGGCGCAAAAGAGCCATTCATGATCAATCCTGTATAATATTCAAGAATTGCAGATATTCCTTTTCTTACATCACCCCGATTCTCTTTTTGTCAAGCCGAGGAGCCTGTCCACCAGAATAAAAAAGCCCCTCGAATGAAGGGCTTGGGATAGGGATCTTAGCTTGTTTTCAGTACCGGTAATACTCCGGCTTGTAGGGCCCTTCCACCGGCACCGCGATGTATTCGGCCTGCTCGGCGGTGAGCACAGTGAGATGGGCGCCGATCTTTTTCAAGTGTAGTGCCGCCACCCTCTCGTCGAGGTGCTTGGGAAGCATGTACACTTTTTTCTCGTAGCGGTCGGCGCGCTGCCACAGCTCGATCTGGGCCAGCACCTGGTTGGTGAAGGAATTGCTCATCACAAAGCTCGGATGCCCCGTGGCGCAGCCCAGATTCACCAGCCGCCCTTCGGCCAGGACGATCAGC
>JARRJE010000111.1:0-12470 GCA_037379765.1 Deltaproteobacteria bacterium | reverse complement strand
GTTAAATTGACTCTTTATCGGGCCGAAAATCCCAGTAATAACTGGCAGTCAAACCGGAAAGGACCATTGCACTCCTAGTGCTTCCCACCTACAAAATGCTTATGGCAAACCCCCGAATTCTGATTGCCGATGACGACGACCTTGTCCGGGATGCAGTGGTACGAATCCTGGAGATGTTCGGCTACCAAGTGGTTCCCGTCAAAAACGGCAAGAAGGCACTGCAAGTCTTGGACGACCATTTTGCCTTGGTGATCCTCGACATCAACATGCCAGAGATGGATGGCTTCGAGACCATGTCCGCCATCAACGAACTGGAGCTGGAAATCCCGGTCCTTTTTCTCACCGGCGCCGGCAGCATGGAATACGCCCTTCGGGCCATTAATCTCGGAGCATATGATTTCATCGCCAAGCCGATCGAAGATCTTGACCTGTTCGAAATCACTATCCGGCGAGCCATCGAAAAAAGGATGTTCGTCCTCAAGGAACGGGCCTATAAGACCAACCTGGAAAAAGAAGTCCAGGCCAAGACCAAAGAACTCGCTCAAAAAAACGCTTTGCTCAAGCAGTACAGCCAACATCTCGAGACCTCCGCCGTCACCACCATCCTTACCTTGCAGACCGCCCTGGAGGAAAAGGACAATTACACTGCCGGCCATACCATGCGGGTGACCGAATACGCAATGATGATCGGTCAGTCGCTGCAGCTCTCCCCCGTCGACATGGTAGTGCTCGAGCAGGCCTGCCAGCTACACGATATCGGCAAACTGGTGATCGACGTCAGTTGGCTGCAAAAGCCGGGGCCCCTCAGCGGCAAGGAATGGGAACTGGTCAAAAAACATCCGGTGATCGGAGAAAATATTTTAAAACCGTTGATCTTTCTCGAGCGGGAAGGCAAAATAATCCGTCACCATCACGAGCGAATCGACGGCAAGGGTTATCCCGACGGCCTCACCGGCAATGAGCTCGATCTCCTAACCAAAATACTTACGGTGGCGGACAGTTACGACGCGATGACTTCCATGCGCGCTTACAAAGAAAATCTCTGTCGTACGGAAGCCATCTCTGAGCTGTGCCGATGCGCCGGAACCCATTTCGACTCCGGGGTGGTGAAAACCTTCGTTGCCATCCTCGGGGAGTTGCCGGCAAACACCGATTTCAACCCATTGGCGAGGAGGACGACGGCAAAGCTCCTCTCCGCCAGGAAACCCAACCTCAACTGAACTCCTATTCCATGCAGATAACCCCTGAAGAAGTTACTTACGTGGCCGGTTTGGCCCGTCTGGAGCTGGATCCGGAAGAAGTGGCCGCCATGGCAAAGCAGCTTGACCGAATTCTCGGCTATGTCGCCAAACTGAACGAGCTGGACACCAGCGGCATCGAACCCACCACCCACGCCCTGTCCATTCGTAATGCCTTTCGCCGGGACGAGGTCCAGAACTCGCTTTCCCAGGAAAAGGCTCTTGCCAACGCGCCGGAGCAGAATGGCGAAGCCTTTGTCGTGCCTCGAGTGATTGAGGCCATCTGACAGAAAATGGAGCAGCTTTACTCTTTATCCTTGGCCGAAGCGCTTACCCTTCTCGAGGAAGGGAAAGTTTCCGCCGTTGAGCTCACCCGGGCGGTCCTGGCTCGCATTGAGGCAGTGGAGAACCGCATTGGCGCCTATATCACCGTGGGACAAGAACAGGCCATAGCCCAGGCAGAGGAAGCGGACCGATGCAGGCATCAAGGAGTACCCGGGCCGCTGTGCGGTCTTCCCCTGTCGGTCAAGGACGTGCTTTGTACCCAGGGGATGCCCACCACCTGCGCCTCCAGGATTCTGGAATCCTTCGCGCCGCCTTACGATGCCACCGTGGTCGATCGGCTCAAGGCGGCGGGAGCCGTCTTGGTGGGCAAGACCAATATGGATGAGTTCGCCATGGGCTCATCGAACGAAAACAGCGCCTTTGGTGCTGTCAAAAACCCCTGGCACACCTCTTACATCTGCGGCGGATCGAGTGGCGGCTCAGCCGCCGCCGTTGCCGCCGACGAGTGTTTAGCCTCCATCGGAACGGATACCGGGGGCTCCATCCGTCAGCCCGCCTCCCACTGCGGGGTGGTCGGCCTCAAGCCCACCTACGGTCGGGTTTCCCGTTACGGGCTGGTGGCCTTCGCCTCCTCGCTCGATCAAGCCGGGCCCCTTACCAAGACAGTGCGGGATGCGGCCCTGCTGCTCAACGTGATCGCCGGCTATGATTCCAAGGATTCCACCTCTGTCGACCAACCCGTCCCCGATTACCAGGCGGCCCTCACCGATGGGCTCAAAGGGCTGACGCTGGGCATTCCCCAGGAATATTTCGCCCAGGGGCTCGATCCGGAGGTAGAAAAGGCTGTTCGGCAGGGCATCGAGGTGCTCCGAGAAGCCGGGGCGGAAACGGTGGAAGTCTCTCTGCCCCACACCGGATACGGGGTGGCAGCCTATTACATCATCGCGCCGGCCGAGGCCAGCTCCAACCTGGCCCGCTATGATGGGGTTCGCTATGGATTCCGCGACCGCAACGCCGATACTCTCAAGGACATGTACCGGTTGAGCCGCTCCCAGGGCTTCGGGAGCGAAGTCAAACGCCGGATTATCATCGGCACCTACGCCCTCTCCTCAGGCTATTACGACGCGTACTACCGCAAAGCTTCACAGGTCCGGACCCTCATCATCGAGGATTTCAGGAAAGCCTTCACCCAGTGCGATGCCCTGGTATCGCCGGTAAGTCCCACTCCGGCCTGGAAGCTCGGGGAGAAAATATCAGACCCCTTGGGCATGTACCTCACTGACGTGCTGACCATTCCCAATAACCTGGCCGGTCTGCCGGGCATCTCGGTTCCCTGCGGTTTCAGCAGCTCGGGTCTGCCCATCGGCATGCAGGTGCAGGCCGCTCATTTCGAGGAAGAAAAGCTGCTGCGAATCGCTTACAATCTGGAGCATCGGCTGGGGATCGCCGGCCGCAGGCCGGTGATTTCATGATCCGTTCGATCCTCCGATCGTTTCATCGTGGCAATGTCGCAGATGCGATTTCAAATGGCAAAGGGGGTTCGTTCGATTCCTGTCCGCCGTTTTCATTCGACAGAGTAACGAATCAATGAGCAAGCGAGTCGATGGATCCACATTGAACATCAAAGTCGCCGATAACATCGCGTCCCTGGTCCCTTATCCGCCGGGTAAGCCGATCGAAGAGCTGGAACGGGAGTACGGGATTTCCGGCTCGATCAAGCTCGCTTCAAACGAAAACTCCCTCGGCCCCTCTCCCAAGGCCGTGGCCGCTATCGCCGGAGCGCTGACCAAACTGCACCGCTATCCGGATGGTTCCTGCTTCTACCTCGGCAACCGGTTGGCAGCAAAACTCGGGGTTCGCCCGGAGGAGATTGTCTTCGGTAACGGCTCCAATGAGATCATCGGCCTGCTGATCGCCACCTTCCTGCAGCCGGGCGAAGAGGTGATCACCAGCCATCCCACCTTTCTGGTTTACCAGATGATGGTCCAGGCCCAAGGTGGGGTCAACCGAGTGGTGCCGCTCAAAGAAATGAGCCATCATTTTCCGGCCATTCTTAAAGCGATCACCGATCGCACCCGCCTCATTTTCCTCGACAACCCTAACAACCCGACGGGAACCGCATTTAGCGCCGCGGATTTCGAGGCATTTCTCGCTGCAGTCCCCGATTATGTCATCGTCGTTCTCGACGAGGCCTACGTCGATTTCGTCGACGCCGATCTGCGGCTGGATGTCCACAACTACCTTTACAAGAAAACGCCGGTAGTGGCCCTGCGCACCTTTTCCAAGGCTTACGGACTAGCTGGTCTGCGCATTGGCTATGGGCTCATGCGCGAAGAGCTCGCCGGCTACCTCCATCGGTTGCGCCAGCCCTTCAATGTCAACCAGCTGGCTCAAATCGGCGCTTTGGCGGCCCTCGACGACGAAGAACATTACCAGCAGACCCTTACCGTGACCACGGAAGGCATGATCTGGCTCCATCGGGAGATCGCCCGCCTGGGTTGCCGTCCGCTGCCCTCGCAGGCCAATTTCTTCCTGGTCGACATCGGCGGCAGCGGCAAAAAGCTCTATGAACAGATGCTCACCAAGGGCGTCATCATTCGACCGATGCATGCCTACGGCTATCCCAACTACATCCGGATCACTGTCGGTCTGCCTGAGGAGAACGAACGGCTGGTGCGGGCTATGGCCGAAGCCCTTCAGGAGCTCGGCTATGGGAGGGGATAGAGCCATCATCACCATCGACGGCCCGTCGGGCGCCGGCAAGAGCACAATCAGCCGGGAACTGGCCGGCATGCTCGGCTATACCTACCTTGATACCGGCGCCATGTACCGGGCCGTGGGTCTGCACCTCGAACGGACGGGCATCGACCTCCGAGGCGATGGCGACCGGCTGGCTCATTTGCTGGCCGCTATCGACCTCCGGCTTGCTTCCAATGAAAGCGGCGATGTCCGCGTCTTTCTAAATGGCGAGGATGTGAGCGTTGCGATCCGCACCCCGGAGATGGGCATGGTTGCTTCCCGGGTTTCGGCCCATCCTCTTGTCCGCCGGACTTTAACCGAGCTCCAGCGGCGATTGGGCGCTCTGGGAGGAATCATTGCCGAAGGCCGGGACATGGGGACGGTAGTGTTCCCCGGGGCCGAATTCAAATTTTATCTGGATGCCGCCCCTGAGGTGCGGGCTCGCCGGCGTTGCGAACAGCTGAAGGATCAAGGGCAGACAGTTGCTTATGAGGAGATTTTGGCCCAGATCATTAAACGTGACCGGGACGACAGCGCCCGAGCCCTGGCGCCGCTGAAACCGGCCGCCGATGCCGTGATCATCGATTCTTCCGATTTGGATATTGAAGGGGTGGTCCATTCAATGCTAACGGTCATCACCCGGCGACAGGGCGGAGAACCAAAAAACGGAGAATAGCCATGCTAGAAGCAAGGGTTCTGAAGCGCCGGCATCTCATTTACTATCTGGAGGTGCACAATCAGGAAAGCGGCGAGCTTCTCGGCCATCTGGTGGACATCACGACCCAGGGCATCAAGCTGGTGAGCAAGAAGCCGCTGGTCCCCGATAAAGTCTACCACTTGCAGATGACGCTTCCGGAAGGGTATTTCCGGGACAAAGAAATCCGGTTCACGGCCCGAGTCCTCTGGACCTCGAATGACGTCAACCCGGATTTCTACGACGCAGGTTTCGAGGTATCCCAAATGGATGAACGGACCAAGGACATCATCGCCCAGCTCATCGCCCAATTGGGTTTTGACGAATAATCAACCGAATCGATTCGCCATGGCCGAACGCCGTTCTCCCCGATTGACCACAATGGTCAAGGCCGCCGGCTGAGCCGCCAAACTGGGTCCGGGGGACCTGGACCAGTTACTCTGCGGCTTGCCGCTGCTCACCGATCCCAACCTGATCGTCGGCCCCGAAACCTGCGACGACGCAGGGGTCTACCGTCTCAATGACGAATCTGCCCTGATCCAGACAGTCGATTTCTTCACCCCCATTGTTGACGATCCCCTTTGTTTCGGAAAGATCGCAGCAGCCAACGCCTTGAGCGACGTCTATGCCATGGGTGGGCGCCCCTTGCTCGCCATGAACCTGGTGGCTTTCCCCATCAAGACCATGGACACGAAGGTTTTGAAGAACATTCTTCAAGGCGGTTTAGAAAAACTTAATGAATCAGGAACATTACTGGTTGGAGGCCACTCAATTGAGGATCCTGAGATCAAATACGGCTTGTCGGTTACCGGCGTTGTCCACCCCGACCGAGTGATCCTCAACGCCGGTGCCAAGCCCGGCGACCAGTTGCTTCTCACCAAACCCATCGGCCTGGGCATTCTGGCTACTGCCCTCAAGGGAGGGATGACTGGCAGCGACATCGAACCTCTCATCACCGAAGTAATGGCCACCCTCAATCGGCAGGCCGCCGAAGCCATGGCCGCCGTTGGCGCCCATGGCTGTACGGACATTACCGGTTTCGGCCTTCTGGGCCACCTCTATGAGATGGCCCGCGCCTCCAAGACGGTTATTCGGCTCCGGGCCGGAGCCGTGCCGCTGCTGCCCGACGCCCTTCGCTTCGCCACCATGGGCATCATCCCGGAAGGGGCTTACAATAACCGCTCTTTTTACGGGCCATCAACACCATCAGCGTCCAGCTTGCCGAGAGTGGCTACGATCTTGATTTCGCTGTGATCGGCGAGGTCAGTGCCGGCCCGGCCGGCCGCATCGTGATCGAACCCTGAAGATCGTTTCTGCCTCAGCTTCCTGCTCCAGGGGATCTCTCAGAAGAGATAGTGAACTCGTTTCTCACTCCCTCAGGAAAAACGGCAGGGCGAGGATTTCTCTCTGCGGAAACCGTTCGCTTGCTAGAGATCGAGAAAGGTGGTGTCGGTGTTGAGAAGCTCGTGGCCGCTTTCAGTCACCGTCACCATGTTTTCCAGCCGGATCCCGCCCCAATCCGGCAGATAAATACCCGGCTCGACGGTGGCAACCATCCCGGTCCGCAGCTGCTTGCGGTTGCGCCGGTTGAGGCTGGGAGCTTCATGGACGGCCAAACCCACTCCGTGCCCCAGTCCGTGGCCGAAATAATCGCCATAGCCGGCATCAGCAATCACTTGACGGGCTGCCCGGTCCACTTCGCGGGCGGTCACCCCTGCCCGAATCCGCTTGATGCCGGTGAGCTGAGCTTGCCGAACAATGCGGAACAGCTCCACGGTCTTGGCATCCGGCTCCCCGAGCACCACCGTGCGGGTCATGTCCGAGCAATAGCCGTCGAGCACCAGTCCCATGTCGATGATGATGGGTTCGCCGGTTTGCAACTTCCGGTCGGAGGGGACCGCATGCGGCAAAGCCCCGTTGGGCCCGCTTGCCACCATAGTTTCGAAGCTGGGCCGTTCCGCCCCTTTCTGCCGCATCAGGGTCTCCAGCTGCAGAGCCACCTCGCGCTCGCGGCGACCGGGCCGCAGGCCTGCAACGACCTCCTGGAAAACCTTCTCGTTTAGCCTGACTGCCCGGCGAATCGCCTCCAGCTCTTCCTGGCTCTTAACCACCCGCAGCCGTTCCACAAAGCCGATGAGTGGCACCGTTTCCACCTGAATGGCCGCGGCCGTTTTCATCAGGGTGAGGGCGGTGTGGTGAAGGAAATAGTGGCTCTCAAAGGCCAGGCGGCGGATAGCCAGCCGGGGCAGCAATTTTTCAAGCAGAACCAGCAGACCGCGCGGATAGAGCATCACCTCGAACCCTGCCGCCTCATCTAGCGCCTGCAGGTGATAACGAGAGTCTGTGAAAAGAAAGGGGGTACCGGCAACGGGGATGAGCAACACGCCGGAGCTTTCAGCAATAGAGGTATCCTGTGCTGTATAACCGCTCAAATAGCGCCGGTTCTCGGGCTGGGCCACCAGGAGCGCATCCAGCCGGCGGCGGCGGAGATCGGCCCGGATACGGGCAAGTGGCTGGATGGTGTTCACTGTAAAAGGGCCAAGAACGAGAAATGGCTTTCTAGTATGAGAAATGGACGAAAACTTTCACTCCGTGGCGATGAAGGCGAGCGTGCAGATCACGGATCGCCGAAAGGGGATCGATTTGACCGAGGTCGACCCGAAAGTGGTTCGGGGTCTCGAGCTCGGTGAGCTGGCCATAAGAGGATCTCCCGTACCGGACTTCGGCTCCTTCGGCATACCACTCCCGAAACCGCTGTTGGATAATGGCATGGTCTTGGGGGTTCGCCTCGTTCAGATCTAGAAAGATTTCGACTTCCATTTCGCTCCTTGCTGCCAGCTCACCTCCCAAAAAGGCGCCGGGTGAGCTGTCTGAAAAATTTGAAGTCACAGGTGCTGTCGGTTCGCGCAAGCGCAACGGGTCGTCGAGCTGCTCAGCTGCAAAACCGGACCGTGCGAAGGCTACGAGCATTTGCCTGTTTTATTGACGCCCCCCAGCTGTTGCTCGATCACGGTCTTGTACTGGTCGAGGGCGCGGCCATACTGGCTGTTGAGCTCTCCCTGCAGTCGCTCCCATTCCTCCTGGAATTTGGGATGCTGGGAGGGATCGATTTTGAATTTCATCCCTGTCTGCTGAGCCAAGCTGTCCTCCATTTGATCAAGCTGCTGGGAAAAAGCAGTTTTCAGCTGTTCACGAAGCTGCCCTCGGTGCTCGAGATAGCGGTCGACGATTGACTTGATTTCCTTGAACATCGACCGCAGGTCGCCGCCGCCGCTGCTGACCTGCAGGAGGCCATTAATAGCTTGTTCTGCTTGCAGCCGCTGGTCTTCATTGCGGGGCAGAATGATATTTCTTAGCAGTGTCCGTACAATACCCTGCAAAAGCAGCGGTTGATCGGCCGGCGGCTGGCCGGCCAGCGTCTTGGCAAGATCCGTTTCCTCGCCGCGCAGGAAAGCAGCCGCCAGCCGCATGCCGTCTCGCCTCTTTTCCTCGGCAACAATTTCGCTGGTGGAAACCTCGCCCATGGCCGCAAGGCGCTCCATCACTTTTTCCATCGTACTTTTAATTTCCGCCATTCTCTAATCTCCTTCGGCTTCATCCCGGGCTTTTCCCATTGTAGCAGACGGGCTGCCACTCTCCCAATGGAGAGAACCGACGCATCCTTCTTCTATAAGCCATCGCGGGCACGAAGACAACTTTTGCCGCTATCGTTTCAGCGGGGGAAGGCGGCAGGTATGCCGCCGTCCACCGGCAGGGTCGCGCCGGTGGTGGGTGTCTGGCCGGTGGCGAAGAAGACCACCGCCCGGCCCACATCGTCAGCGGTCACCTCGGTCTTGAGCAGGTTGCGCTGTCGGTAATATTCACGCAGACCGGCGGGATCGAGATTTCGGGCCCGCATGCGATCCGGTCCCACCACTTCCCACAGCCCGGAAGGAGTCTCTTCATCGGCGAAAATGGCATCGGCATTGATCATGTTGACCCCAACCCCGAGAGGGGCCAGCTCCAAAGCGGCGATTTTGCCGAGCTGGTGAGCCCCGGCCTTGGAAGCGCTGTAAGCGCCGAAGGCAGCACCCGGGTCAAAGACGTTCTTCGAGCTGTTGATGATGACACTGCCGCCCGTGCCCTGCCGCCGGAATATCGGAATGGCTGCCTTGATCACTTGGTAAACTCCCAGGAGATTGACATCAATGACTTTGCGGAAATCCGCCTCGGCCAGTTCGGCGATGGTGGCCACATGGGCGATGCCGGCATTTGGCACCAGGACATCGAGGCCGCCGGTTCGACGGATGATGTCGACCAAGCCCTGATGCACCTCAGCGGCATCGGTCACATCCATGACCAGCGGGAGAACCGCCTGTTGGCCGAAGCTGGCGGCGAGCTTGGTGGCGACCTGCTCCAGCCGTTCCGGGTCGATGTCGCTCAGCACCACTCGGGCGCCGGCGGCAAGGAGCTGCCGGCCGATGCCGGCGGCAATGGCCCCGCCGCCCCCGGTCACCAGGGCGGTCTGACCGGAAAGCGGCGGCCGTTTTCCTTTGCCGAGCTTGGCCTGCTCCAGGCTCCAGTATTCCATATCAAAGATGTGCTCCTCCTCAAGCTCTCGATACGGACCGAGGGAAGCGCCCTTCACCTTGGCGAGCAACGTATGCTCGGCAATATCGGCGGCGATGGAGGCCGCTTTCGGCGAGGTGCCCGCCGTCACCAGCCCCAGGCCGGGAACAAGCACGACCCGCGGCTTGGAATCGAGCTTAACCCGGCGGACTTGCCTGGCCGCCGCTTGGCGGTAAAAATAATCATTGTAGGCCTCCTCGTAGACGCCCACCGCTGCTGCAATCCGATCAGCCAGAAACTCTTCGTCAGCCTCCGCGATCAACTCCAAAAACAAAGGCCTGTCCTTGGTGCGGATAACGTGATCGGGAGTGAGCACACCAGATCCGAACAGTTCCAGGGCATCGGGGCGGTCAAGGGCTGAAAGAATCTCCTTGCCTTGACGCAGTTCCAAAGCAAATCGGATTCTGCTTCCAGCCTCATCGAAACAGGAGAGAGCCCCCCGCAGCAAAGGAAGGACGATTTCCGGTGGCGGGGCGACGGGAGATCCCACCGCTGGTCTCGCTTTGGGTGCTGCCTTGGCCAGAAAGTCCTCTGCCCGGCTGACATATTCGATCATCCGGTCGTAAGCGGTGCGAGCCTCTTCTCCGAAGGTGAACAGGCCGTGATGCATGAGAATGATGCACTCCACTTCCGGCTTTTGCTCGTAGAGTGCCGCCATGGCCTTAGCCAGCGGAAATCCGGGCATGATAAATGGCAAAATGGCGATTTTCGAGCCCAAGGCTTCCCGGAGCAGCTCTTCGGCCTCATCCAGGTGGGTGAGGGTTACTATTGCATCGGCATGGGTGTGCTCGATGAACTTATGCGGCAAAAAGGCATGCACCAGGGTTTCGATGGAGGGATTGGGAGAAGAAGCATCGATGAGGTGAGTTCGGAATTGATTGACCATCTCCTCGTCGCTCAGGGCTTCCAGTGGCCGGAGCTTGCGAAGATAGGCGAGATCGAGGCAGGGGAAGCCCGCCGGTTCGATGGCGCCCAAATCCCAGCCGCTCCCCTTGATGAAGATCACCTCCGTCTCTTCCCCCAAAATATTGGGAACGACGGCCTTTACCGAGGTATTGCCGCCGCCGTGGAGTACCAGATCAACCTCCCGGCCGAGCAAGCACGAGGTGTAAACCCGCAGCGCTAATTCAGGCGGCGCCTGGGGGTATTTTTCGACAAAGGTCTGGGCCTCTTTTGGATCATAACTGTTTCTCATAAATCCCTCTTTTCAGGCCTATCAAAAGAAAAAAGAAGTGCCTCTCGTCAATTGCCAGCCGTTGCGGCACTGTTCGGCCATTGACAAGAATCTCAACATAATAGCGGCTCAAGCCAGAGAGAGCAAATAGATGATATATCCGCCCATGAGCACGGCCCCGTGCCACCGCGTCAGACCATGTCGGGAGCGTAGGAAGGGAACCAACACCAGGGTGAAACCGAGCATCACCGGCACATCCCGTCGGAGCGTGATCGGATCGAAGGCGAAAGGCGCCACCAAGGCCGTTCCGCCCATGACCATCAGAAGATTGAATAGATTGGAGCCTAAGACATTGCCAAGAAGCAGGTCTCCCTCCCGGCGGCGGATGGCCGAGAGACTGGAGGCCATCTCGGGAAGGGAGGTCCCCACTGCTGCCAGGGTCAAGCCGATCATCGGGCTGCCTGGTAGGAAGCCGCCGTATAAATGATGAGAGTGGCGACAAAAAGGAGGCCGAACCACCATGAAAAATAGCCATAGGCAGTGACCACCGCCAGGAGCAGGCCGGCAAAAATGATGAGATACAACTCGGTTCGGACCCGGGCAAATTGGATGGCAAGGGGAGCCAGGATAGTAGAAAGCCCAAGAATAAGCCCGATATTGGCGATGTTGCTGCCGATGACGTTGCCGATCATGATATCCGCATGATTTCGCAACGAGGCGCCCAGACTGATAAACAGTTCCGGCATGGAGGTGCCGAAGGCGACGATAGTGAGACCGATCAGAAGCGAGCTCATTCCCTGCCGCACGGCCAAGCGGATGGCCCCTCCCACCATGAGCTCGCCGCCGCTGACCAGCATGACAAGCCCTCCCAGCAAGACGAAAAGCGGCTGCCAGAGTCCGGAATTTTCCGCAGGCAGGCTCATCCGGCCTGCCCCTCTTTCTGCTGCTCGTAGGCTTGGCGCGCCAACTTCGTCAAAGGTTTGCGGATCTGTGCGAAGGGAACAAGAGGCGGGATAATCGGCAGCTGCTGCTCCAGGGGCGGTGGCGGCTCGATGCGCAGCTTCTCCTCGTAATTGGAATCGGCGGGACCGTTGCCGCCATGCAAGTCTCCCCCTCCGGGAACGGAGCAGGAATCCAGATTGCGCAGGAGATTCATAATACTGCCCAAGTTGTTCTTGCGGTAAAAAATAGAAATTTCCTCTCTAATGGTTTCGATCTCCTCGCTCAACCGGCCGAACTGCTCCTGATATCCTGCCACATGCCGCTCTAGAGTCCGATAGCTGTCGAGCACCAAGTTGATGAAACGCCGGCGCCGGGTGAGGCCGTGGGACCGGATGCCTTCGAAGACCCGCATCCGGATGGTGGGCGATTCCATCAGGTAAGGATCATAATAGATCTTCTCTTCGAGCCCGGTCAGGCTCAAGAATTGCCGAATCAATTTCTCATCATGCAACAGGATGTAAATCCGGACAAGATCGAGCCCGATTTTCTGCTCCAGGGTCACCGCACAATGTTGCACGTCTCGGGCCCAACTCTCCTTGTCCTCCTCGATAAGCTTGCGAAAGCCGAAGTAGCGGTCCGCCAACTCCTTTTTGATTTCGTAGCTGAGGACTTTGGCGATGTCTGGTTCCATGGATTTTTGCTTTCCGCCAAAGGCGGCTGGGAGGAAAATTTTCCCGCAGGCAGCGGCAAAAGCCTAACCCGATTCCCCGAGGTGAGGCCGGCAGCCGCT
>JARRJE010000110.1:0-6236 GCA_037379765.1 Deltaproteobacteria bacterium | reverse complement strand
CCGGTGGCCAGCGGCGTCCGGCCAAGAACGACCAGTTGATAGCGTTGGGCCAGCATCACCAGGGTAATGTAGGCGCCGCCTCCAAACATGGCGGCCATCGTTCCCACGATGGGGTATGAGTGCCACATCGGTTTGACCGGCGACAGCGGCTCTTTTTGGTGATACTGGGTCAGCAGCAGGACGACCAGGCAGACAAGCCCGACAGCGAGGGGGACCGCAAACAGGCGATAGTAAAAGCCGTGACTGGCCAGTTCGCCGGTGGCCCAGAACGGCAGAAAGGTGGCGGCAAAGGCCAGCAGGATAGCTAAGGCATCGAAGCGTTGGTCGGGCTTGAAGGCCGGCCGATCAGGCAGGGTGAAAAGTGCTGTAGTCAAGGTGCCGGCGCAGATCCCGGCCAGGCTGCCATAGAGCCCCCGCCAGGCCCCGGTATGGGCGATTACCCCTCCGATCAAAGGCCCGATGGTCACTGCGCCGAAAAAGCCGATATCGATGGCGATCGCGGTGAAGGGCATCCGGTCGGGAGGGAAGCGCTGAATGACTGGGGGCAGGGCGGTCACCAGGAGTTGCCCGGTGGCGAAACCGAACAGCACCCTGCCGCCGCCGTAAGTGAGGATGCCATCGGCGAGAGCGGCGAGCAGGCAGCCGCCTATGCAGAGGGCCTCGCAGGCGAAATAGAGCGGGCGCAGCGGAAACCGTCGGATGAAGTAACCGCCGAGCATGGCCCCAAATGCATAACCGGCAATGGAGAGCCCGGCGATGATTACAAGAGCGGTTGAGCCCGCACCTAAATCGGCGGCGATTCGGTCGCGATAGAGACCGGCGGCCGTGGTCACCACGATGAAGGGAGAGATGGCGAGAATGGCGATGGTCAGATTCACGCCGTACCGATCAGCGAAGGGGCGGGGAAACGACATGTTTTCCATCACCTGACTTTCTCCCGCAGCGAGGGAGGTGGAAGGAGGGATTTCAGCCCGTCATGAGAAGAGTTCGGACCACCCGTGATGAGAAAGCGTAATCTGAGGTTCAGCGATGATGATAAGGGGTAGCTGGATTGAAGAAGGAATCTTCCATCGGCTCGTTGAGGCGATATTTCTTGACCACCGTTTCGGCGATCTTCTGCCCGCCGGCGAAGTTGGTGAACTTGTAAGGCAGGACAGTGACTCCCACCTTCTTGAAGTCCGAAAATTCTGATGAGAGGACCATGGATGACCCCTCCATGGAAAACAGGCCCGAAATTTTTCTGATCAGGAAAGTCTTCCTGTCGACATAGATCTTCATCGGCGGGCCTTCTTGGTCATGTAGGCCGAGAACCTCCGTCGGGAAACCGTTCACCTCATCCCTGCCCTCGTATCTCAGCTCATACGCTCCTGTCAGAAGTCCGTAAGGAATGTCCTGGGACTTGTACTGATAAAGGATGCCAAGATAGCGCAGCCCCCGGACTCGGGATGGGGGCTCGCTTCCCGTACCGTAATATCCCTTATCGCCATTGAGGATCCGTATTTCCCGCGAACGGCTGTAACGGATGTCGAGGAGGAGCTTTCTCGGTCGCTCGAAATAGAGGGTGTAGGTGCCCTGATCATCGAAGGCAAATGCGGTAATATGTCCTTCCATATAGATGGAAGACAGGTGCTCGAGGGTTCTCTTTCCCCCATAGGCGGCGATGACTCCGGAGACGACCGACTTTATCGTCGCCGCTTCTTGAGCCGTGTCCGAAGCCGTTCCTGGCCGGGGCGTCAGGAGGATCAGAATCAGCATAATGATGCCGCAGGCCACACTTTTCATTCTTGGCGTCTCCCTGAATAAATCATAGCACGAGGCTTCCCGGCCTTGAAGCAGAGGGCACAAGGAACGCAGCAGGATGCTGCTCTCCAAGCCATAGACCCGAAAAGAAGAAAATCCTTCTCGGTAGAGGCATATTCCATGCCGAAAATGACGCATAGGCCGTTTTACTGGATGCGTTCGTGTAGGCTGTTCCTTGCCTCCATGATGTCGTGGTCAGTGATGCACTTCCAGCAGCCCCCTGTGTTGCCCTGCCGCCACCAGAGGACCCAGCGGCAATTGACTGCAGTCGGAGATGTTGGTATTTAAATGCATGTTGGTGTTTATCTTTTATCTTAGCAACCGTGCCGCAGGGAAGCGATCTGATGTCCCAGTGTCCAACTGGCTGGACCGCTCCAAGCTGCAGAAACTGATGGTTCCCAAGTAAATCGGCCCGCTGGCCGGACAAGTGGAAGCCTCTAAATCTCGAAGGAACGCGAATGCCAGACGGAATTAACCGCTGGTGGAGGAAACGGCAATGGGAGGAAAAAGATAATGAAAGTCGGGGTGATCCATGGACAATTCCAACTGCTCCATAACGATCACATGAAGTACCTGCTGGCCGGCAAAGAGCGGTGCGACCATCTGGTGGTGGGCATCACCAATCCGGATCCCACCCTTACCGGGGAGGACCCGGCCGCTCCGGAGAGGAGCAAGGAGAGCGCAAATCCCTTCACCTATTACGAACGATACTGCCTGGTCCGCGAGGCCATCGCGGAAAAGGCGTTGGGCAGGGAAGTCTCCATTGTTCCCTTTCCCATCGATTTCCCTGACCTTTACCGTTTCTATGTTCCACTGGATGCCACTTTTTTCCTGGCTATTTATGACGAATGGGGAGAAAAGAAACTCCGGCTGTTCGAGCAGGCGGGGCTTGCCGTGGAGGTGCTCTGGCGCCGGCCTCTGTCGGAAAAGGGATTGTCGTCCGACGCCATCCGCAGAAAGATCGTTGCCGGAGAACCGTGGGAGCACCTGGTGCCGCCGGCGGTGGCCCGCCTGGTGGAGGACCTGGGCCTGCGGGCCCGGCTGCTGGCGCTTTCAGCCACAACGTAGCCTTATCCCTTCCGAAAATGTCCCTTACCCCAATTCCGGGGCAAATCCCCGCCGCATGCTGTTTTCCGAAATGGTGCGCGGATTCATGAATTGGCGCAAGTAATCCGGGCCTCCAGCCTTTGAGCCGACCCCGGACATGCCGAAGCCGCCAAAGGGCTGCCTGCCCACAAGGGCGCCGGTGATTTTTCTGTTGATATAGAGATTGCCGACCCCGAAATCGGAGCGCACCTTCATGATGTTGCCGGGGCTTCTTGAGAACAGGCCGCCGGTAAGGGCATATTCGGTGCCGTTGGCTATCCGGAGGGCCTCGTCCAGGTCCCCGGCCCTCAGCAGGACAAGGACGGGACCGAAGATTTCTTCCTGGGCCAGCCTTGAATCGGGGCTGATGGCGGTAAACAGCGCTGGGCCGACATAAAGCCCCTTCTCTTCCGGTTCCCTGATCAAAAAAGGAACTCCCTCCCGTTTGCCCAGGGCGATGTATTCTTCCACTTTCTTTTTGGCGGCCCGATCTACCATCGGCCCCATAAAGTTTGCCGGATCTTCGGGGCGGCCGATCCTGATGCTCTCGACTGCCTCTTTGAGCCTGGCGGTGAACGAATCGTACATCTCCCCGACAATGATAACCCGCGAACAGGCCGAGCACTTCTGCCCCTGATAGACCAAGGCCGATTCGAGGACCCCTTTCACGGCTTCGTCGAGATCGGCCGTTTCGTCGATGATGACGGCGTTCTTTCCGCCCATTTCGGCAATGACCTTCTTCACGTTCCTCTGGCCCGACCCGGTTTCACCAGCGAGCCGGATGATCTCGAGCCCTACTTCCCTCGACCCGGTAAAGGCGATGAAATCCACCTCCGGATGAGTCACCAGATACCCTCCCACTTCGGCCCCCGGGCCGGGGAGAAACTGGAGGACCCCTTTGGGAAGCCCGGATTTCGCAAAGATTTCGAAAAGCATCCGCCCAGTGACCGGAGAGAGCCCCGAAGGTTTGAAAATGACGCAGTTGCCGGCAACGACGGCGGCGGACACCATGCCCGTGGGAATGGCCAGGGGGAAGTTCCAGGGAGAAATGACCACACCGATGCCCCGGGGGATGTATGAATACTCGTTTTCTTCGCCCGGGAAATCTCCGAGACGGTTTCTCCTGCCTAGCCTCACCATCTCTGCGCCGTAGTATTCGAGGTAATCGATGGCCTCGGTGATGTCCCCGTCCGCGTCTTTCCAGGTCTTTCCCGTCTCGTAGATCTCGAGAGCGGCAAGCTCAAAGCGCTGTTTTCGCATTTCCGCGGCCGCGCTGAACAACAAGTCGGCCCGCTCCCGGGCAGGTGTTTTCCCCCAGGAAGCGAAAGCCTTCCTGGCTGCCTCGACTGCGGCGTCGGCCTCTTTTTTTCCTGCCGCAGAGACGATGCCGATGATCTCTTCCGGATCGGCTGGATTGCGGGAGACAATCTCCTTCGAGGCGAACAGCTCCGTGCCTGCCACTGCCAACGGTAATCTCGCCCCGAGTCGGGTCTTCACCGCTTGAAGGGCTAGCCGCATCCTTTCCCGATTGGGGGCGAGCGAGAAGTCCATGGGCGGTTCGTTCCTGAAGCCAATCGAAACCCTCGTTTGATCCTCCCTGCCCGCCGGACCCGGCGGCCGGATCAGCTCGCCGAAGGAACGGTTCTCGGAGAAGGCCTTTCGCAGGAAGGACTCATTGGAGCTGTTCTCCAGAAGCCTCCTGATCAGGTAAGCCATGCCGGGGATAAGCTCGCCCACCGGGGTGTACACGGTGACCCGACAGCCCATCTTCTGCAGCGCCCGCCTCACCGGTTCGGCCATCCCGTAAAGCATCTGAAATTCAAAGGTCTCTCCAGGTACCTTCAGGGTGTCGGCCGCGGCAACGGCGTGGCTGATGGCCCGGAGATTGTGGGTCGCAAAAGCGGGATAAAGAAAGCGACTCCTCTCAAGGAGGAGTGAGGTCAGCGCCTCGTAATTCCGGTCGGTCTCTCCTTTCTTGAGGAAAGTAGGAATAGGCCAGCCCTTCTGGCGGCTCACCGCAACCTCATAGTCCCAGTAGGCCCCCTTGACCAGCCGTACCAGGATGCGGATCCGGTTCTTCTCAGCCCAATCGATCAGATCCAGCAGGTCATTTCTGGTGTCCCGCAGATAGGTCTGCAGGGCAATCCCGGCCGAAGGAAGATCGGGGTATTCCTGGAGGGCTCTTTTGAACAGGGCGATGGTGAAGTCCTTTAGATAATAGTGCTCCATGTCGAAGGTGACGGAAGCCCCGGTCTCTCTCGCCCGGGCGAGGACGGGCCGAAGGCTCTGCAAGGTGTTTTCGAGCGATCCTTCCCAGTCCATGGGGTCGAGCTGGGAATAAAATGAAGATATTTTGAGGGAAATCCCGAAAGGACAAGGCCCGGCCTCGGGGGCCGTTCGCGCTTCGTCATCAGTTTTGCCTGCAAGGAAATCCAGCAGCTCGATATACCGCTGCCGGTAGGCCGCGGCCTCTTTGTCGCTCACCACCGTCTCCCCCAGAAGATCGATGCTCAGATTCACCCCTTCCTTTCTCAGCGCCGCCATGGCCTTCCAGGCGCTCGCCGGGTCGCTGCCGGCGATGAAGAGCCGAGCAAACTTCTCCACCCCGAATCTTGCCGTCCTGGCAGCCACATATGAGGAGATGGTTCCCTGGGAAACCCGTTCGATTCCGCGTTGAATGATGAGAGGGGCATCGAGATCACGGACGGAAAAGTATTCCTGAAGGACGCGGACCACCAGTTCATCCGACTTCAGCGCCGGCAGGACGTCAACGAACCGGAAAAGCCTGGCTTTGAAGTCCCGGTCGCGCATCACCCGTTCCATGATCCGACCGATCCACCTCTTCTTTTCGAAAAGCGACGGGACCTGATTTTTCATGTGCCCCTGGAGCTCAGTGCCGACTATTCTGATTTTCTCTTCTGCGATCACCCGGGATCCTTCAATTGTTCAATTCAGCGGGGGAAAAGCCGAAACTACCTTTCACCTGCAATCCTATCACACGGCTACCAGCCATTACTCAGGCAAAAACCGGCCGTTCATCTCCTGGTGAGATCCTACCAACCTATGGATATCATATCATAACAGGTAAGCTCCTCAGACAAGGGGCAAGGCCCAGACCCTTGGTGAAGTTTCCCGGGGCGAGCAAACAAGACACCTATAATTCCCTGCGCTGCTGGTCGCGACCAACCGTCCCATGCGAAGCATCGATGTCCCGTTCCCACTTCCGGGACCACGTGATAGCATGAAATTAAGAGACGAGTTTGGGAGGCGAATCTATAAAACTGCCACCTTACAGCAGGTTGAGGATTACAATGGGAAATAACCGCAAACCAAATCTAAAAGCTTTTTTT
>JARRJE010000109.1:0-6260 GCA_037379765.1 Deltaproteobacteria bacterium | reverse complement strand
GGCGCCGCGCAGAACCTCCGCGGCTGGCTGACATCTTTAGGAGATTTCTAATGGGTAGAGTATTCAAAGCCCTGGGCAAGGTTTCACAGCTTAATCCTGATCCGTCTGCCGTACCCGACCCCTCGGCCGAAAGCCAAAAGCACTACGGTGCTGGTACATTTGCGACCGATGACCAAGCTGCCGCCGATGAGACCTTCCATCCCGCCCAGACCACATCAAAATCCGAGGTCTCGCCGGGCCCCCAACCGGGGGAAGAGCAGAATTTTTTTAATCAACCCGAAGAGCAGAAAGTCCAAAAATGGCACGAACGGCTGGTGGCGGCCACCGAAACCGCGTCCCTGGTAGGTGAAGAGTTCCGCCGCCTGCGCACCCACATTCTTCACCCGCCGAACAACAAGAAGCCACCTCGCACCATCCTGGTAGTGAGCGCCGTTCCTGAGGAAGGCAAATCCTTGGTTTGCGCCGGGCTGGGATTGGCTTTGGCCCAAGGCGTGAAAGAGCACGCCCTGCTCATCGACTGCGACTTGCGGCGACCATCGCTGGCCGGCCTTTTTGGCCTCCCAAACGATAAGGGTTTGTCCGATTATCTGCAAAGCGGCACTGATCTTGGCCGATTGATCCGCAAAACCGGCTTCCGCAAGCTGTCTATCATTCCCAGCGGCCGGCCGCCATACAACCCGGCCGAGCTCCTGGGCTCGGAAAGACTGACCGCCATGATTGACGAGGTGGCCAACCGCTACCCGGACCGCTTTGTGGTCTTCGACAGCCCACCCCTGCGAAATGCCGCTGAAACAGCCATTCTGGCCAAGCAGCTGGAGGGCATTGTCTTGGTGGTGCGGGAAGGCAAATCTCGGCGGGAAGATGTGAGTGAGCTGGTGGAAACCATAGGGCCGGAAAAAATCGTCGGCCTGGTTTACAATGATTACCGGATGAATCTGCTGGAAAACAAAATGACCGGCCGCTCTTATTATAATTATTACTCGTCTTCCAGCAGCGGTTCCGATGCCTGAGACCATTCGGATGAAATAATAGGTTGGGAGTTTTTCCCGATTTACGTTTCACGATTTACGATTTAGATCAAGCTGAAGCAGGTAAATTAGCTCAGTAAGGGGCGGGTATCCAGTTAATGAAAGGTCAGCAGAGGCAGGAGATTTGGAGGAAAGAACGTGACGTCGCAGCATAAAAAACTGCAAGAGGCTCAAAAAGAGATCGATCGGTTGATCAAAAACCGGGGAGCCCTCTTTGACATCATGTACGACATGGTCTTCCTGATCCGGGAGGATTTCGTCATTGAGTACATGAATGCCAGCGCCATCGAAACCTTCGGCGACCACCGCGGTCAGTTCTGCTATGAAGCCCTGGACGGTCTCGAACAGCCCTGCAAGGACTGCCCCATAGAACAACACCAGACAGGGCAGAGCTCAAGGGGCCTTTTCGAGCGGAAAATCAAAAAGCTGCACGTCGAATATAACTATGTCCCGTTTCAGGGTTACCGAGATGAGCGTCTGGTAATGGTCGTCATGCGGGACATCTCTCGACGGAAACAGCAGGAAGCCGAGCTGGCCGAGTTCCATCACAACATCGAAACGGTCCTCCACCAAAAGATCAAAGCTCTGAAACAAAGCGAACGGATCCGGCAGGAATTGGCTCAGGAAGTCAATCTCCTCAAACGGGATCTTGTTCGCTATAGCAAGCAGCAGACGGAAATGGTCGGCAATTCGCGAAAATTTCGGGAAATATGGGATATGATTCACCATGTGGCCGATACCGACGCCACCATTCTGATCACCGGCGAGTCCGGCACCGGGAAAGAACTGGTCGCCGATATCATTCACAAGCGCAGTGGACGTAATAATAAACCTTTCCTGAAATTCAACTGTGCCGCGGTTTCCGAAAGTCTGCTGGAGAGCGATCTCTTCGGCTATGAAAAGGGGGCCTTCACCGGGGCGTTCGCCAGACGGAAGGGCAAGTTCGAGATCGCCAACAAAGGCACGGTCTTTCTCGACGAGATCGGAGACATCAGCCCCCGAATGCAGGCAGCCCTCCTGCGGGTGCTGCAAAATGGCGAAATCGTCAGGGTGGGGGGGAACGAGTCGATCACTACCGATGTACGGATCATTACCGCCACCAATGTTGATCTCGCCGATGCGGTAGAAAAAGAACGTTTTCGACGCGATCTCTACTACCGTCTCAACGTCATCAATATTCACCTGCCCCCCCTGCGTGAGCGACGGGAAGACATTCTGCCGTTGATCACTTACTTCGTTAAAAAATATCGGGACGCTTTCAAAAAAGAGATCGATTTTCTTCCCAATAGGATCATCGATCGCCTTTTGGAATACGATTGGCCGGGCAATATCCGGGAGCTGGAAAACGTGATCAAACGGGCTATTCTTCTGGCCAAGGGCAATGTGATTTCGGAAAAAGAGCTCTGTTTTGAAGAAATTCCGCCTCAGAATGGCAGTCCTTCATCGGGTGAGCTGATTGAAGGCCGAATGCTCGAGCAGCCTCTCAAGGAATCCGTTGCCGAGTTCGAGGCCAAGATTATCGCCAGTGCGGTCGATAAGTACCAGGGTAACCCCCAAGTTGTGGCTCGTATCCTCGGTCTTGGGAAAACGACTTTTTACGAAAAAATGAAACGTTATGGATTGATTACTCCTCGCAGGTAACAAAGGCACATTTATTGCTTCAATAATTCGACTGAAATATTTATGATGCTTCATTCCTTATCGCCTTTTTAAGGGAAGTCCATGTCCGACAATCATTCCTCCAAGAAGTTCTGCCCGTATTGGGCTCCGGACAGCGATCAACCGTGCACCATGACAGTGAGCGGCCTGTATGTGCCACTCAAGGAACACATCATCATTTTTTGCCAGACCGAACAGGCGGACCAGTGTCCACATTACATTAGAGGATCCAAATTGTTGAGAAAGGCCCCGCGAACGCGCGATATTTTGCAGGAGGAAGGGCGTCGACGCCATCGCCGGTTTGCAGGCAGGTATTCGCTGATCCTCTCCACGGTGGACCGCCCCGGGGTTTCCGGAAAACAGCTTTTGGACCGGGGGGCATCGACAATCGACCTCAGCATCGGCGGTATGAAGATCGAAACCACGGCCAAGGTGCCGGAAACGGACCAGATTTGCTTTACCTTCGGTGATGATTTCTGGCTTCCCGGACTCGCCGGTCTTGCCGAAGTGCGCTGGCGGCGCCAGATCGAAACCAGCAACCGATACGAATACGGCCTGGGCTTTGCCGATTCCCAAACCCGCAAAACCATCGGTGAGTCCTTAGGTATAATGATGTAGGTCCTTTTTGCCTTCTTATCCTTCTCTTTCCTTCCCTATCTATCCTGAAGTTTTCCTGCAATTCTCTTCTCGGTTCACTTTTCCGGAATCAAAATTCTTTCTTATTTTCTTTGTTAATCTGGCAGTCTTGTCCGATTGTTCGATTTTCCGAAAAATCAAGGTCCAAAATTTTTGATCTCTCCCTTCCTTGATCAAGGTAAGCCCAAAGAGTTTCCTCTTCTTCTTGCTTGCATCTTTCCAACTGCTATACCTCTGCCCGACATAGTCGGCGGCATATCGACTAGCCACTTCCGACCCCACCCTAAAACACTATTCGACCTCCGGAGTCCTGTTTTTCGGAAAAAAATTATGATTTGACTAGCCGGGCCAATTCCATTTTCTCCCATGGCATGAACGGTCACCGGGAGGCAAGGTTTCTTTTTTCCGATGCATTACCTGCTGGTTAGCAGGTTCGCGGGTCTACTAGGAAATTACTCATATATCCATAAACCTTATCGTGTACTCGGATTCACCATCTTAGGCCCATTTTCCTTATTCCGACAAGTCCCTCCCAAGTTTTATATCAGGCCAATTCCATCCCCTGGTTTTGGGAATTTTAATGATTAGTTCATCTTTTCGGACTCTTGGGAATTAACTGAAAACCATAGAGGACAAGGCATTTTTTCATCTCAGTCCCGATTTCCGAAAATCAAGCTTTTGCTTTTGAGATTCTCGCCTCCTCTTAAACAATTTTATTGTAGTTATATTATTAACTTAGTTCAGTTAAATTAATATGGCATGTTGGTTGCATCTTAACGCAACGGCGACCACGAATTAACCGGTTTCGGTCTTCGCCCATGCGATTTTTGAAAGATGAAAACAGGAAAAAGGAGGAAATCATGAAGAAAAATTTGGTTACCGGCTTGGCGTTGGCCGTTATCGGAACGGCTTTCGCTGCAGGAAATGCATTTGCGTTGTCTTTTGGCGATGGAGGTGCGCATTTACAAAGCGCCCTTGACGGGATTACAACTGCTCCCGTTGCCGGAGACAGCAGCGTAAACGTGACCACCGATTACTTGGCGGACGATAATGATTCTTATTGGGAGCTTACTGCCTCTGGTGGATCTATCAACACGTTTGTCCTTGAAGTTGCTTCATATGCGAACAGCAATATCTTCGGCATCTATGATTCCGCCGATCCAAGTAATACTTTCACCATCTTTGATGGTCCTGCCGGTCCTGGTGATATGGCAACCCTCAGTATTCTGGCCGATGGCACAGTGAGGGTCAACGGAGCAGATCAGGGTACTCTTAGCGGCAGTTCTTTTGGATATTTTATCACCTCGCCAGACGGCAATTGGTACAGTGATACCTCACTCAACAGTGACGGCGCTGACCATATGGCCGCCTATCAGGGCACCAATACGGATACGGTGCAGATTGATCCATATGCTGCTGGACTTTGGACGGATAACGAGTATCTTCTCGCCTTCGAAGACCTGGACGCTTCTCATGCCGACTTCGACTATAATGATCTTGACGTGATGGTTGAATCCGTCAAACCCGTCCCTGAGCCCGCCACCATGCTGCTCTTTGGCACCGGCCTTGCCGGCCTCTTCGGAATCGGCCGCAAGCGCATTAAAGGTACGGAAGCATAACCGTCACTGTTCTTTGTACTTCTGGCGCTCAGGAGCCCTGCCCCTTGAATGGGGCGGGGCTTTTTTATCCACGAGCCCAGGAAGAAGGCCTGATGGAAAAATTATTCACAGGCTGAGTACTGATTCCAGAATGAATACTTCATTGCATTAAACTCTATCTCCCGGATTAACTTGCATTCCACCTTGTACAGGGGTAGTTTGCGTTCATCCTTTCCGCATCAAACAGGTAGGAGATTATCGATCGCACTTGTACACGATTGCAGATCAGATGAGGAAAGTTAAAGATCCAGCATTATGCCTGAACCTTCGCTTCTGCTTCTGAATTCCTAATTTTACTGCTCCCCATGTCCGGCAAAAAAACACCTATTCTGGCTCTGCTGGTTGTGGTCCTTTTCATCATCGGCTATTTCCCTGCCTTGCGCCTTTTGGTGCAGAAATGGTCTGCTTCCGAGGAGTATACTCATGCCTTTTTTGCCGCTCCCATCATGTTGTACATGCTGTGGCAGAAACGAAGCCTTCTGGAGAATCACCCGCCACGCCTGAGCGCAGGTTTCGGCTTGGCTTTGCTCATATTCTCAAGCGGCCTTTACCTTATTTCCCTGCAGTTGCAGATTCCCACGGTCTCCTTTCTGGCCCTGGTGACGACCATTCTCAGCGGTTTTATCTATTTGGCCGGATTCCGAGCACTCCAAAAAATGGCGGGACCTCTTTTCCTGTTGATGCTTCTCATCCCGATTCCCGACCAACTCTATTCCATAGTCACTCTCCCGCTCCAACTTCAAGCCTCCTTTGTGAGCGAGCAAGTGATCCGCTTGTTCAATGTCCCTGTCTTCCGGGAGGGAAATATTATCCAGCTGCCACAAAAGTCTTTTGAAGTCATCGGAGCTTGCAGCGGCTTGCGCTCCCTGATGACGCTGATGGCACTCAGCCTGATTTTTGGATACTTCACTCTGCGGGACAACACGTCCAAAGTCATTCTCTGGGCCTCCAGCATACCGGTAGCCTTTCTGGTAAATATCATCAGGTTGGTCACGCTGGTGCTGGCCTTTCAATTCTTTCGCTTGGATCTTGCTTCCGGTACGAAACACACCCTGCTGGGAGTAGGAATTTTCGGCATTGGAGTCGCCATGCTGTATCTCACCCAAAGGATGCTTGAATCGTGGGAAAAAAGCGAGAAAAGAAGCTGATCGTCCTGATCGTAACTTTCCTGGTCACCTGCTTGCTGGTCTATAAGCCTTCAGGGAAATCAGAGCCCGTCCATAAGGGACACTCCTTACGGGAGATGATGGACCAAATCAACGGCTATTCTGTGGCCAAT
>JARRJE010000108.1:0-6290 GCA_037379765.1 Deltaproteobacteria bacterium | reverse complement strand
TCCAATTTTTGATATCCAAGATGTAGGGCATCAGCCTTTGGTCAATTGTGTGAGTCTTCGGGTGATAAAAGGAGACTATCTATTCAGCTTTCCGGAAAATGCCCATGATATCAGCATAGCGAATAGTCAAATCGGCGATTCTATCTCGGGATATTCGATTGAGATTGGAAATAGCCCTTTGTGCGAGTGAATGAGCAAGCCCACCGTTTCCACCTTTGATGACCTGGATGATTCCTTCACCTCCGATTTCGGTGGGTCGCGAGCCGCAGGAATCGACGGCGGAGTTCCACCAAAAAACAAAGGTTTAGCTAGATCAATAGCTATCCCTTTGTAATTGCGGCAAAGAGGATGCCAGAATTCGCCGGCGCCAAGAGATCACTTGAGATTGTATTTTTCCCTTGCCCCGGCCACGAGCAACCCCATCACCGGCAGACAGGGGCTGACGTCGCCGCTGCAGAGGAGATCGCCGGGCGACCAGTTGCAACCGGTCTCATCGGGCTGATGACGATTGAGCTGATCGATCCGGCAGCCAGCGCAGTCGGCGTGGGCCAGGAGCATATCGTTGAGAATCAGCAGTAGTTTTTCTTCTGAAACAATTTCCCTTTTCATGTCCCATCTCTCCTGGTGATCTTTCTTCCCCAGCAGCCTTCCCATAGACCGTCTTTTCCGTATAGAAGTGGAATACGGCGAAGGTTGTTTCCTTTTTATTCTAAGAACTTATCCTGGACTTTGAAAATCATCCCGCCGAGGAGGTCTTCCCCAGCTGCCGCTGATGTTGGTGAGCGGAACGACCGGCCATACTCATGCTAATTGTTCCGATCACAGACCGATGCGGTGAGAGTGAGCGCTTAGGACCGGTAATCGGCGTTGATGCGGACGTAGTCCAGGGACAGGTCGCAGGTGTAATATTCGGCCGCGGCGGATCCGGCATGGAGGTCAATGTTGACGGCGAACTCCTTGCGGCGGAGCACTTCCGTGGCCTGGGCCTCGATTTCCGGTCCCTGGCCAAGACCAGCTTTGACAAGGAAAACATCCTCGAAGGCGATATCCACCCGCTCGGGGTCGAATTCGGCACCGGAGCGGCCCAGGGCGGCAATGATCCGGCCCCAGTTGGCATCCTCACCAAAAAAGGCGGTTTTGACCAGATTGGAGTTGGCCACAGTGCGGGCAGCGGCTTTGGCCTCCTCTTTGCTGCGGGCCCCGTTGACCCGGATGGTAGCCAGCTTTGTGGCCCCTTCCCCGTCGGCAGCAATCATCAGAGCAAGTTCCTTGAGCAATTCCGTGAGCGCTGTCTGGAAGGCGCTCCCTGCCTCGCCGCCGGCAATCTCCGGATTTCCTGCCTGACCGCTGGCCAGAATGAGGACGCTATCGTTGGTGCTGGTGTCGCCGTCCACCGTAACGGAATTGAAGGAATGCTCCACTGCCTCCCGCAATGCTTTTCTCAAAAAAGCGGGAGCAACAGCGGCGTCGGTGACCACGAAGGAAAGCATGGTCGCCATGTTGGGCATTATCATGCCCGAACCCTTGGCCAAACCCAACAGCCCGATTTTCCGGCCGTCAATTACTGTGGTGCGGCTGGTGGTTTTGGGAACGGTGTCGGTAGTCATCATCGCTCGGGCCACCTCAGCGAACCCGTCCGGGGCAAGTTTGGCCGCGAGATTGGGCAAGAATTGCCCGAACTTGGCAGCATCCAACTGCTCGCCGATGACGCCGGTAGAAGCCACCAGAACCAGATCTTCCGCAATCCCGAGGGCGTCGGCCGCCTCCCGGGCCGCAGTCCTAGCGATGCCCATGCCCTCCGCGCCGGTGCAAGCGTTGGCGATACCGGAATTGACCAAGATGGCCTGGCTGCGTCCGTCCTGAAGCCGCTCCATGTCCAGGAGCACCGGTGCCGCCTTCACCCGGTTAGTGGTGAAAACCCCGGCCGCTGCCGCCGGATGATCACAGACGATCAGACCCAGGTCGAGCCGGCCCTGCTTTCTTATGCCCGCCTCGACAGCAGCGGCCCGGAACCCTCCGATGTACTCCAGCTTCATTTTTCTCATCAGCTCATCAAGAATAAATCTCACTAGATTAATAATACGGAGCAAGGTCGCTCTATCTTTATCACACATGGAAAAGCGGGCGCAGGGTGCCGCAGATCCGCGAAAGCGGCCTGCCCGCCATACACCTGGTATGCGGGTAGGCCGCTGACAAAGGAGATGCGGTGCCCCTGCGCCCGCTTTTCAGGCGGCCATGCCGCAGCAGCGCTTGTACTTCTTGCCGGAGCCGCACGGGCAGGGTGCGTTGCGGCCGACCTTGTCGCCCCGGCGCACCGGCTGCCGGTTCTCGGCAGCCCCTTCGCCCCGGTTCAACTGCATCGGCTGCTCTTTTTCCCGCCGCTGCCGTTCAAGTTCTTCCACATCTTCTTCTCTGACCAGTCTGACCCGGAAGAGAGTGGTGACGGCCTGATGCTTAATGGTTTCCATCAGCCCCAGGAAGAGATTGAACCCTTCTTTCTTGTATTCATCAACGGGGTTCTTCTGGCCGTAACCGCGCAGACCGATTCCCTCCTTCAGGTGGTCCATGGCAAGGAGATGCTCCTTCCAGTGGGTATCCACCACTTGCAACAGCACCACCCTTTCCAGATGGCGCATGGTCTCGACGCCGACCTCCTGCTCCTTGCGCTCATAGGCCTCCTTCAGGAAGCCTGCCACCTTCTCGCCGATGGAGGCGGCATCAAGCTCCCGGCGCTCCTCTTCGCTCCAGTCGAGGTTCACCCCGAACTGGGTTTGCACCCGTTCGGAAAGCCCCTGCCAGTCCCATTCTTCGGCCGGCAGTTTCTCATCCACGATTTCCAAGGCGAGGGCCTCGGCCTGATCGGCGAGCATGTCCAGAATGACCTCTTGGACATCGTTGCTGGCCAGCACCTCCCGGCGTTGATTGTAAATCACCTCCCGCTGCTTGTTCATGACATCGTCGTATTCAAGGAGGTGCTTGCGGATGTCGAAGTTGTGGCCTTCCACCTTCCGCTGGGCATTTTCGATGGCCCGGCTGATCATGTTGTGCTCGATGGGCTCGTCCTCCTCCATGCCGAGCTTGTCCATGATGCCTGAGATGCGATCGGAGCCGAAAATGCGCAACAGGTCGTCTTCGAGCGACAGGTAGAACCGGGAGGAGCCGGGGTCACCCTGACGGCCGGAACGGCCGCGCAGCTGATTGTCGATACGTCTTGATTCATGCCGGCTGGTGCCCAGGATATGGAGCCCTCCCAGATCGGCGACGCCTTCCCCGAGCTTGATATCGGTGCCGCGGCCGGCCATGTTGGTGGCAAGAGTCACCTTGCTTCGCTGACCCGCCTCGGCCACGATCTCCGCCTCCTGCTCATGGTGCTTGGCATTGAGCACTGCGTGGGGCACACCCTCTTTTTTGAGCATGTTGCTCAGCATCTCCGAGACATCGATGTTGATGGTGCCAACCAGTACCGGCTGTCCCTTGGTGTGCAGATCTTTGATCTCCCGCACCACCGCCCGATACTTGGCCTTGGCGTTTTTGTAAACCGCGTCCGCGTAATCCTGGCGGATCATCGGTCGATGGGTGGGGATCACCGAAACATCCAGTTCATAGATACTCTTGAACTCCGCCGCCTCGGTATCGGCGGTGCCGGTCATTCCCGCAAGCTTCTCGTACATCCGGAAGTAGTTCTGAAAGGTGATGGAGGCCAGGGTCTGGTTTTCCCCCTCGATCTTCACCCCCTCCTTAGCTTCCAGGGCCTGATGCAGGCCGTCGCTGTATCGCCGGCCCGGCATGGTTCTACCGGTGAACTCATCGACAATGACCACCTCGCCATTATGGACGATATAGTCCACATCCTTTTTGAAAAGGACGTGGGCCTTAAGCGCCTGGTTAAGGTGGTGCAGCCACTCGATGTTCTTGGGGTCGTAAAGGTTGTCGATGCCGAGCAGCTCCTCGCCGAGGAGCACTCCTTCCTCGGTCATAGCCACGGTCCGGGCTTTTTCATCCACCGTATAATGCTCTTCATCCTTGAATTTGGGAATGATGCGGTCCACCTTGCGGTAAAGATCAGTGGAGATGTCGGCGGGCCCGGAGATGATGAGCGGCGTCCGCGCTTCATCGATGAGGATGGAATCCACCTCGTCGACGATGGCGTAATGAAACTCGCGCTGGCAGAAATCCTCGAGGTCGAATTTCATGTTGTCCCGAAGGTAGTCGAAGCCGAATTCGTTGTTGGTGCCGTAAGTGACGTCTGCGGCATAGGCCGCTTTGCGCTCGGCGTCATCCAGGCCGTGAAGGACGGTGCCCACCGTCAGCCCCAGGAATTGGTAGATCTGGCCCATCCAGGCGGCGTCGCGCTTAGCAAGGTAGTCGTTCACCGTCACTACGTGCACCCCCCGGCCAGTGAGCGCATTGAGATAGACGGGCATGGTGGCCACCAGAGTCTTGCCCTCGCCGGTCTTCATCTCAGCGATTTTGCCCTCGTGAAGGACCATGCCGCCGATGAGCTGCACGTCGAAGGGGCGCATGCCGAGCACCCGGCGGGAGGCCTCCCGCACCACGGCGAAGGCTTCGGGCAGCATGTCGTCAAGGGTTTCTCCCTTGGCCAGCCGCTCCTTGAAGGCGACAGTCCGGGCAGCGAGGGCTTCGTCATCGAGTTTTTCAATCTCGGGCTCGAACTCATTGATCCTGTCGACCTGCGGCTGCAGCTGCTTCATATACCGCTCGTTCTTGCTGCCAAAAATCTTGGTCAGGGTATTTGCCAACATGTTCTCTTTTTCCTCCGTCCGAAAAGGATGGGTCCTTCCTGCTAACCGATCACCGGGTGGCCACTGGACCAAAATGACACGTGAAAAAATTGTAAATGGTCACTTCCCTTACTGCGGCTCCCAGATGAGGGCCTCCTCGTTGCAATCCGGGAACTTGGGGCAATGGATGCAGTCGCTCCACACCTTGTGCGGCAGCTCGTTTTTGTCGATATCCTGGAATCCCAATCGCCTGAAGAAACCGGGCTGGTAAGTGAGGGTGAAAATCCGGGTGATGCCGAATCGTCCGGCCTCGGCCAGGCAGGATTCGATCAGGCGGGTACCAATCCCCTTGTTCTGCCATTCCTCGGCAATGGCCAGGGATCGGATCTCTGCCAGGTTCTCCCAGCAAATGTGAAGGGCGCAAACCCCGATCACCCGTAGATCCTCACCCATACCGGTTTCGGACACCTGAAAGTCCCGCAGCTGATCGTAGAGCGAGCTGAGCGAGCGGCCAAGGAGCAGTCCATTTTCGCCGAAGTGCTTGAGCAGGCCATAGATAGACTTGATGTCCTCCATGCGGGCTTTGCGAATCACGGTATCCATGCTGTTTGTAACAATCTGTCTGCAGAAAAAAATTTATCGTTGCATACAGCCACCGGCGGCAGGCATGCTGCCGCCGAGGTGCTGCCGATCTGCTGTTCCATCTGAAGAGGGGGAAGGGAAGAACGCCGCCCCTGGGTCGGCTCGGCACCTCCGGAACCTCGGGACCTGGCGGATTGCGGATCACGGTTCCCAACGGATTTTCGGGCTGTTTGCACAAGCTGTAATCATACTCCAGGGTCTGGAACAGGTCAAGAAGACTCCTGCAACCGTTGTCCCGCTCTTACTGCCCGAAAAGATAGCATCTTTTCCTAAAAAACCTTGGAGAGAACCGGGAAGACGGGACCGGTAGGGCATGGTCTGTTTGGAAGTCAGGCGGCCCAGTGTCCGGCAGCCCTGGTAGAAAGCGGAGCTAGGGCTGCCTCGCCTTGGAAGCAGGGACGAGGGTGATGAAGCTCTTGATGTTCTCGGTTTCTTCCAGCCGACTCGCTTCCCGATTGGCATCGGCGAGATCTTCGAAGCGGCCCACGCATACCCGATACAGGCCGTCGCCGCCTTCATCCGGCAGAAGGGAAAAAGCGTCCATGCCTCGCTGGCGCCAGGAGGCCGCCATCTTATCCGCCCGGGCCTCCTCGGAAAATGCCCCCACCTGCAAAGAAAAAAATGACGACTCCTCGTAATCAGGCTCGGCCGCCAAGGCCATGGCTTTTTCGGCCGGGGTCGCCGGCTCCTCAGCCGCAGGGGCTGGCTCAGGCGCCGGTGATTTTCTGCCTTGGGGCAGCAAGCCGGAAACCCTCGACCAGGAAATGGTGGAGGGACTGCCAGTAGGCAGGAGAATGGTCTGCCCTGCCCAGATGCCCAGCATAAACATCCACACAAAAATGGAGAAAGCGACCAGGCCAAGGCCGAGCAGACCAGAGACGCTCAACTCGAAACGGATGCGTCTCT
>JARRJE010000107.1:0-6319 GCA_037379765.1 Deltaproteobacteria bacterium | reverse complement strand
GTTTCTGGCCTCGATGGCTGCGGTGCCGCAGGCTCTGGTATTTTTTGAATCGCCCCGCCGGGCCCTCCGTTGCCTTGAAGACTGCCTGGAGCTGCTGGGCAATCGGCAGGCGCTGCTGGCCCGCGAGCTGACCAAGGTCCACGAGGAGATCCGGCAGGAGAGTCTCTCTGATCTGGTGGCCTTGTTCGCTGCCCGGGAGACGGTCAAGGGCGAGCTGGTGTTAGCCGTTGAAGGGGCTGGAGAGCAGCCGGCGGTGAGCGGCGGCGATCTCCGGAAGATTCTGACCTCCTATCATCAGGACCCCAAGCTCTCCTTGCGAGATGCCGTGAAGCAGGTTGCCGTTGAGATGGGGCTTTCCCGCTCCGCGGTCTATCAGGAGGCGCTCAAGATCTGGAAAAAAGGGTAAACTTCCAGCAGCACCGCATCTGCGTTGTCATCGGCCTGTTCGCGTAGCACTCGTACAGCTTACAGGCCTCTTCCTAGCATCTGCGGCACTGCTGAAAGTTTACAGACAAGCAACTTGTCCTGATTTCCCTCTGACAAAGGTGCTCCTAGAAGTGATTCTCTTTTGCCTCTTCGTTTTCTCCGAAAAACGTGGGATCAGCTAATTTTTGTATCAGAGGCCTCCTTGCAGGAGCAGGCGACCTTTGCCCCGCCGACCTTGAATTCCCTTGTCTTTATGCCCTGAATGGGCTAATTTTCGGTTGATTTTCTGGAAAGGAAAAGCAACCGGTCCCGCCGTGCGTAAAATTCAGGATCACTATTTCAAAAAGGCCAAGAAGGAGCAGTATCCGGCGAGATCTGTCTACAAGCTGCAGGAGGCTCAAGACAAGTACCGCCTACTGCAAAAGGGAAATCGGGTTCTCGATCTCGGCTGCCATCCGGGCAGCTGGGCGCTTTTCGCCGCTCGGGCGGTCGGCCCTGCCGGCCTGGTCGTGGGGGCCGATCTGCAGCGGGGCAACGAACGGCAGGTGGAGAGCGGAGCTCCTATCCGCTGGCTTACCGCTGATATCACCGCTCCGGAATTCATCGCCACCATTCAGGAGATTACTGATCGATTCGAGACAGTGCTCAGCGACGCCGCCCCCCGAACTACGGGCAGCAAATGGACGAATCAGCAGCGATCCCTGGAGCTTGCCCGGCAGGTGCTAGCGATCGCGACGGAACTGCTTGCCCCGGGCGGCGTTTTCTATTGCAAGGTCTTCGAGGGGGAAGGGTTCAAAGAATATGTCGAGGAGGTCAGACGGTGTTTCCGGAAGGTCCGCATCGTCAAACCGAAAAGCTCGCGGCCGGAGAGCCGCGAGGTGTTCGTTCTCGGCACCGGTTATCAATCAGGATAAGGTAAAAAAGGGCGGCAGAAGCTGCCGCCGGGTTTCAATAGGGAGCAGTTTATGTCAGGACATTCAAAATGGGCGAACATCAAGCGCCGGAAAGGCGCGGTGGACGCCAAACGCGGAAAGATCTTCACAAGACTCATCAAGGAAATCATCGTGGCGGCCCGGCTGGGCGGCGGCGACCCCGGCGGCAATCCCCGGCTGCGCAGCGCCATTCTCGCCGCCAAAAGCGAGAACATGCCCAAGGAAAATATCGAGCGGGCGATCAAGAAGGGCACCGGCGAGCTGGAAGGCGTCTCCTATGAGGAAATCACCTATGAAGGGTATGGGCCGGGCGGCGTGGCCGTGCTCGTGGATTGCATGACCGACAATCGGGTGCGCACGGTGGCCGACGTCCGGCACTTCTTCAGCAAATCCGGGGGAAACCTGGGTGAGTCGGGGTGCGTTTCCTGGATGTTCGACAAAAAAGGGACCATTCTGGTCGACAGGCGGGAGATCGGCGAAGAGCAGCTGCTGGAGCTGGCCCTGGACGCGGGAGCCGAGGATGTGGTTGAGGAAGATGAAGAATTCCAAGTTGTTACTACTCCAGAGGATTTCGAGACGGTGCGTGAGGCGCTGGCTGCCAAGGACGTGGCCATCGGCAACGCCGAGATCGCCATGGTTCCCAAGAACGTGGTGGAGGTGACCGAAGAGCAGGTCGCCAAACAACTGCTTCGGCTGCTCGAGAATCTGGAGGATCATGACGACGTCCAGAACGTGTACGCCAATTTCGACATTCCCGACGAGCTGATGGAGGCCATATCCTAGTGCCTTCCAGAAAAATGATCACCTATGGGGGAGGGTTCTTCTTCTTTTTCGGCTCCCTCATATCTTGGACCCGATCAGAAATTTTCATTTTCGGATGGGCACGATCCTGAAGGCGTCCAGCGAGAGGATCCGGATTCTGGGGCTCGATCCCGGTTCCCGGGCCACCGGTTATGGAGTCATCGATAAAGAGGGCGATTGCCTCCGCTTCGTCACCTGCGGCGTGATCAGGACTTCTTCGAAGCTTGATTTCGCGATCCGGCTCCGGGAAATCCATGACGGGCTCTGCGAGGTGATCGGAAAACAGCAGCCGGACCGGGCCGCAGTTGAAGAGGTATTCATGTCCCGGAATCCCATGTCGGCCCTGAAGTTGGGTCATGCCAGGGGGGTGGCGATGCTCGCCGCCTGCCGCCACGGGTTGCCTGTCCGCGAATACAGCGCTCGGGCGGTGAAACAGGCGGTGACCGGTTACGGCCAGGCCGCCAAGGAGCAGGTGCAGCAGATGGTGCGCATTCTGCTTCAGCTCTCCGCCAGCCCCAGCCAGGATGCGGCCGATGCCCTGGCAGTCGCCCTGTGCCACGCCAACCATTGCAACCGGCTGACCGGCACGAGCCCGGCCGCCGTTCGGCATTCGCCTTCCATCTTGTAGAGGTCGCGAAAGTTCATGATCGCCTGCCTGCGCGGGGAATTGTTTTCCAAAACGCCGGAGAGCCTCATCATCGATGTGGGCGGAGTCGGCTACCAGGTCCATGCCCCTCGGACCGATCCCGACCGGTTTCCTGCGGTGGGCGAAAAGATTTTCCTTCACATCCACACGGACGTGCGGGAAGACGCCATCACCCTCTACGGCTTTTTCGATCCGGACGAGAAGAAAATGTTCCTGCAGCTGGTTGCCGTCTCGGGGGTGGGGCCCCGACTGGCACTGAACATCCTCTCCGGCTTGCCTGCGGCCGCGCTGGCGGAAGCGATCTGTGCCGACGACATCGGCCGGCTGACCCGGATTCCGGGGGTGGGCAAGAAAACGGCCGAGAGGCTGTGCCTCGAGCTCAAGGACAAGGTCCGCTTCCTGCCGGAGCGGTTGCAGACAACATCAGCCGCCGCCGACGAAGCTGAAGACCAGCGCTCCGCTGATGCGGTTTCCGCCTTGATCAACCTCGGCTATCCCCCTGCTCGTGCCCGGGAAGCGATGAAGGCGGTGCAGCGGCAGGTTTCCCCTGAGCTGTTCGCGGCCATGCCCATAGAGGAGTTGCTGCGACAGGCACTGAGGTCTCTAGTTTGAATTACGAGGAAAGAATCGTCAGCGCCGCGGCCAGCCAGGAAGAGGTGCTTGCCGAGCTGGACCTGCGCCCCAAACGGCTGGACCAGTATGTCGGCCAGGAGCAGCTGAAGAAAAATCTCGAAATCGCCATCCGGGCCGCCCTGGCCAGAAAGGAGCCCCTGGACCACGTCCTCTTCCACGGTTTTCCCGGCTTGGGCAAGACCACTCTGGCCTATATCATCGCCAACGAGATGGGGGCGAGCATCAAAGTAACCTCCGGGCCGGTGATCGAGCGGGCCGGTGATCTGGCCGCCATTCTCACCAGCCTCCAGGAAGGCGATGTTCTTTTCATTGACGAGATCCACCGGTTGAATCACGTGGTCGAGGAGATCCTCTATCCGGCCATGGAGGATTACCAGCTCGACCTGGTGGTCGGGCAGGGACCGGGCGCCCGCAGCGTGAAGATGGAGCTGCCCCGGTTCACGTTGGTCGGGGCCACCACCCGTGCCGGGCTGTTGACGCCGCCCCTCCGCGATCGATTCGGGGTCATTCTCCGACTCGACTTCTACGCCCCTGAGGAACTGGTGACGATTGTCAGGCGCTCGGCTTCCCTTCTGGGCATCGAGACGGACGAAGCCGGAGCCTTGGAAATCGGTCGGCGCTCCCGGGGCACGCCGCGGATCGCAAACCGCCTTCTCAAGCGACTCCGCGATTTCGCCCAAGTGAAGGCGGATGGCAGGATTACCGCCGCGGTGGCCGACGAGGCCCTGGCCTTGCTGGAGGTCGACCACCTCGGCCTCGACGAAATGGACCGTCGGATCATGCTCACCATTATCGACAAGTTCCAGGGCGGCCCCCTCGGCGTCGATACCCTGGCGACCGCAGTGTGCGAGGAGAAAAATACGATCGAAGACGTCTATGAGCCCTATCTCATCCAGATCGGATTCTTGGCGCGGACCCCCCGCGGCCGCACGGCAACGCTGAGCGCATATGAACATTTCGGCCGGCAGTGGGCGGCCAAGGACAAAGAGGGCCCAGGTCGACTCTTTTGACTCGGAGGCGGAACATGTCGGAGACGAAACTCACCATCCGGGACATCATCGAGAAAAAACGGGGAGGCGGGAAAATTACCGCGCTTACCGCCTACGATGCCAGCTTCGCCCGCCTGCTGGATCAGGCTGGGATCGATATCCTCCTGGTGGGCGATTCGCTGGGCATGGTGGTGCTCGGCTACGACTCCACCGTGCCGGTGACCATGGCCGAAATGCTCCATCACGCGCGGGCAGTCAACAGGGGCCGGCACCGCAGCCTCCTGGTGGGCGACATGCCCTTCCTCTCCTATCAGAGCAGTACCCGGGAGGCTATTCGCAACGGCGGCCGTTTCCTCAAAGAGGCGGGCTGCGATGCGGTGAAAGTGGAAGGCGGTCCTGAGGTGGCCGATATCGTTCAAGCGATGGTCCGGGCCGGAATCCCGGTGATGGGCCATATCGGCCTCACGCCCCAAACCGCTTCTCAGCTCGGCGGCTTCCGGGTGCAGGGAAGGGATGCCGATTCGGCGCGGGAACTGCTCGCCGCTGCCCGGGCCCTTGAAGAGTCAGGGGCCTTTGCCCTGGTCTTGGAATGTATTCCGGACCGCTTGGCGCAGATGATCACCGATCGACTCGCCATCCCTACGATTGGCATCGGGGCGGGCTCCGGCTGCGACGGTCAAGTGCTGGTCACCCACGATCTTCTGGGGCTGTTTGAAAAATTCGTGCCGCGTTTCGTCAAGACTTACGCGAACCTGGCGCCGGCGATCAAGGAAGCGGTGGCTTCATTCAGGGAGGAGGTACAGGCCGGGACCTTTCCGGCAGCTGAGCATTGTTTTGCCATGCGCATCGATCCATCGGCAATCGAGGACGAAAAATAAGGTTGAAGATGCGGCGGGATCGACCGACATGTTCTTAAGAGAACGGACCTGAGCGATATCTCAGGTGATTTTGCACAAGGTCCTCCTGGCCGGCTGAAGTCACCCTCTAGCCGATACCATCTGTTTTTTCGCCATACCTCGGGGGAGGGGACAGGAAAACGTGGATATTGCGACCATCATCGGGGTAGTTTTTGGTACGCTCATCCTGGCGTCCGCCATCGTCCTCGGTGGCCAGCCGACGCTCTATGTCGACATCCCCTCGGTGCTCATCGTCGCGGGCGGCACGATCGCCACCGCCTTCATCCGTTACAGCGTGCGGGACGTGATCAACTCTTTCAAGGTGGCCATGAACGCCTTTTTGACCAAGTTGAGCGTGCCCCAGGAGATCATCCAGGAGATCGTCAACCTCGCCAATATCGCTCGCAAGAACGGTCTCATCGTCCTCGAACAGCAGCCCATTGAGGATCCCTTTCTGAAGAAAGCGATCATGTATTGCGTGGACGGCCATGAAGCGGAGTTTATCCAGGATGTGCTCGAAAAGGAGGTCGGACTCACTATTGATCGCCATGAGGTGGGCCAGGGAGTGTTCAAGGGCATGGGCGATTCGGCGCCGGCTTTCGGAATGATCGGTACTTTGGTGGGTTTGGTGCAACTGCTGGCTCACCTGTCTGATCCTTCCACCGTGGGCCCTGCCATGTCCCTCGCCTTGATCACCACCCTGTACGGCGCGGTCCTCGCCAATTTTCTTTTCATTCCCCTGGCGGACAAGCTGGCTTTGCGCCGCCAGGAGGAGGAAAGGAACCACAAGTTGATCATCGAGGGAGTGTTGGGGATTCTTAAAGGATTGAATCCCCGGGTGATGGAGGAGTTTCTGGAAACCTTCCTGCCGCCCAAGGAGCGCAGGCAGAAATCGTAACCGTTCAGCAGCGCCCCAGATGTGAGCAAGCGGGGCGGCGGGCTATAGTTGCCTATGCGAGCCGCCCCGATCGCGTGCAGATGGGGTGCTGCTGAACG